>CAZNWW010000223.1:0-4116 GCA_964576155.1 uncultured Myxococcales bacterium
AATCGTGCCCGGACAGTCCGTGGCAGACGTGGGATCCGCGTCGGGCTACTTCGCGTGGCATCTCTCCCGCGCCGTGGGCCCTGAAGGTCGCGTGCTCGCCGTGGACATCGATCCCGTCGCGATCGAGTTCATGGAGAAGCGCCTGGCCGCCGATCCGCCGGCGTACCCGAACGTGCGCATCGTGCCGTCAGCCGCAGACGACGTGAAGATCGAAAAAGAGAGCCTGGACCTGGTGTTCCTCTGCGATGCCGAGTTCTTCACGGAGCGCAGCAGGGTCTCGCGTGCCTGCTTGCGTACACTGTTCGAGGCGGTGAAGCCCGGGGGGCGCGCCGCGGTCATCGAGACCATGGATCGCATAGAACACGGCAAGGTGAGCGAGCAGACCGTGGTCGAGGTCTTCGAGGAGGCGGGGTTTGCGAAGGTCGAGGTCTACGACCTCCTCAAGTTCGACAGCCACAATCGCACGGGCGGTCAGCACTTCGTGGTCTTCCGCCGCCCCGGCGGGTAGAGACCGTCGGGGACGTGCGGGAGTCAGCCCAGCGCCCCCGTCGGGCAGATCGCGATCACGGCCTCCGGCTCCTCTCCCAACGCCTCGACCCAGGTGCACCCGAACCCCGGCTCCACTCGCGTCGTGAAGCCGCGCCCTGCCAGGGTCAAGCTTCCGTTGTGCTGGCCGGCGACGGCCACGCAGAGGCCACAGAGGATGCACTTGTCCTCCTCATAGGACCAGTCCTCACCCAGGGACACCCGGGACGCGCGGCGCCCGGTCCCCGCGAACCGTTGCGCCTTCGCCCCCAGGGACACAACCAGGGCCCGGAGGCGGCAGTCCTCCTGGGCGGTGCAGGTGGCGCACTCGAAGCGGTGCTCCGAGAGCAGCAGCTCCAGCGCCCGCCGCCGCTGCGTCTCGACGGCCTCGCACCCGCTCTCGACCACCATCCCCTCGGCCGCGGGCATGGCGCAGGCCGGCACCATCTGTTCGGTCCCCACCACCCGGACCACGCAGACCATACAGGAGGTGGACGGCGGAATCCCAGGGGCGTGACAGAGCGTGGGGATGTCGATACCCAGGGCCCGGGCCGCGTCCAAGACCTTGCTGCCCGCGGGGACCTCCACGGATCGTCCGTCGATGGTCAGTCGGATCATCCTCTGGTCACCTCCACGGCTTCGAAGGGGCAAATCCGGGCGCAGGTCCTGCAACGGATGCAGGCCTCCTGAGTCACCTCGTGGCGTCGGTGGGGGCGGGCCTCGATGGCGCCGGTGGGGCAATGCTGACTGCAGATTGTGCAGCCGGTACACTCGTCGCGGATGTCATACCGCACCAGATCGCGACAGCTCGTGGTGGTGCAGCGACCCGCCAGGTGTTCGTCGTACTCGTCGGGGAAGTAGCGCCGGGTGGACAGGTAGGGATTCGGCGCACTCCGACACAGACCGCAGAGCGCCCCCTCACGGAGGGTCTCGGCCAGTACATCCAGACGCTCCAGTTCGTCGGGCCGGGCGCGTCCCTCGCAGAGCGCGGTGAGCCCCTCCAACAGACGCAGGGTCCCGACCCGACCGACGCTGCACTTTCCGCAGGACTGGTCGTGAGAGAACGCGACGAAGTAACGGGCCATATCCACCATGCAAACCGTCTCGTCCAGCACGACGATGCCGCCGGACCCCATGGTCCCGCCGACGGTCCGCAAGGCCTCGTAGTCGATGGGGGTGTCCAGCGTCTCTGCGGGGATGCAGCCCCCCGAGGGCCCCCCGACCTGCACCGCCTTGATGGTCCGCCCTTCCAGGGCCCCACCACCCAGGTCCTCGACGACAACCCGCAGGCTCGTGCCCATGGGCACCTCGATGAGCCCGCCGTGCCGCACCTTGCCGGCGAGTGCGAGCACCTTCGTGCCGCTGGCGGTCGTCGTCCCCAAGGCAGCGAACGCGGCCGGCCCCTCCCGCAGGATCCAAGGGACCATGGCCAGGGTCTCGACGTTGTTCACAAGCGTCGGGCGGCCATCCAGGCCCCGTTCCGAGGGATACGGCGGCCGCAGACGCGGCGTCGGACGGGCCCCCGCCAGCGCGGAGAGCAGCGCAGACTCTTCTCCGCAGACGAAGGCCCCCCCCCCCCGCACGATCCGGACATCCAGGGCCTCGCCCTCGGAGCCCCAGGCCAGGAGGCCGGCTGCGCGCAGGGCCTCCAGGGCGGCTTCGCAGCGCGCTACGGCGAGGGGGTACTCCCCGCGGACATGCACCAGGACCCGATCCGCGCCCACCGCGTACGCGGCGATCAGGGCCCCCTCGAGCACCCGCAGGGGGTAGGACTCGAGCAACATCCGATCCATGAAGGCCCCCGGGTCGCCTTCGTCCCCGTTTACCACGACCACCGGGCGGGTCTCCGCGGCCAACCCCGCCGCGCGGACGGCCCGCCACTTGGTCGCCGAGGGGTAGCCCGCGCCGCCGCGTCCACGCAGGCCGCTGGACTCCAGCGCCTCGATCACTTCGTCAGGGGCCAGACCGTCCCGGCACCTCCCCCAGCCAACCAGTCCCCCACGGGCCTGGTAGTCGGAGAGATCGACGGGAGAGAGCACGCCGTGGTGCTCCGTCGCGATGGGTCGCTGTCCGGCGAAGAAGCGCGTCGCGGGGCTGGTGGACACGGGAAGACCGGTCGGCGCGGGAGCCCCGTCCGGGTCGGCCCACCGCCCCAGGGAGCGGTCCACGCCCTGGACCAGCCGCCGCCACGAACCCGGGCCCTGGAAATGTCGGGCGAGGAGCGCGTCCGCGGCCTCGGGGCGCACGTTCTCGTAGTGGGTTCCCTCCCCCGACGCCGGGACGATCTCGACGAAGGGCGTCCTGCTGCACATCCCGACGCAGCCCACCGCCCGCACCGTGACGGGGAGCGCAAGGCGCTGCGCGCCCCGGACCAATGCGTCCAGCAGTTCTCCGGCTCCCTTGGCCGTGCAACAGGAACCGAGCCCCACCCGTACTTCACTGGCGCCCGCGCGGCGCTCCGGGACATTGTCGGAGCCGGGCAATCCCCCTGCGGCGTCGGCACCATCCACCATGGACGCTATGTCGTCGGGTGCGACTGAGCCATGGAACCTGCCGTCCACCGCGACGACGGGGGCCATGGTGCAGCAACCGAAACACGCGGCCTCCCGCAGCGTGAACACCCGCTCCACGTCGGTATCCTCTCCCGGCAGAAGTCGGAGGTGATGCCGCAGGGCGTCGGTGATCGCCGGGGCCCCCTGGGCGTGGCAGGCGGTGCCGGTGCACACCTCCACCCGGTGCCGTCCCGAGGGGAGGAGCCGAAAACCGCGATAGAAGGTCGCCGCCCCCTTGAGGCCGGCGGCGGTGCATTCGGTCTGCTCCACGATCGCGAGCAGGGCCGCCTCGGGCAGATACCCGTGCCGGTCCTGGAGGGCCAGGAGGAGGGGAAGGAGCGCGTCCCGCCCCCCGCCGATGCGGGTCACCAGGGACGCGACGACGTCTGCATGGGACATGCCGCTCATGGCTCCCCGCCTCCGGACGATCCGGCTGCGATGCAGAACAGGTGGTTCGTCCCACGCAGGTAGATCCGACCGTCCACGAACGCAGGGCTCGTCACGCAGGGCTCACCCAGCTCCTCTCGACCCAGCTCGCGTCGCTCGTCCGCAGCGGCGTAGAACACCGTCTTTCCCCGGTCATTGGTGATGTGCAGGACCCCGTCCGCGATCGCCGGAGAGGTCCGGTACAGCCCGCGCTGGCGGTCCTTCCACAGAAGATGACCATCTGCCAGCCGCAGACACGAGAGCTTGCCGGTGCTCGACAAGACGAACAACCGCTCCCCGTCGCTCACCGGGGTGGGCACGTCCGGGATCCCCTCTTCGTAGCGCCAGACTACCTGCGGCACCGGGCCGGACCACCCGCCGCCGGGACGCAGCGCGGTGAGATGCACGTCCGGCTCCACCACGAAGAGCAACCCGCCCGCAAACATCGGGGACGGAGAGACGTCACCGTTCAGGAGGCTCATCCGCCAGATCTCCCGGCCCGCTTCCGGGGAATACGCGATGACCCAGGGATTGGCAGCGACGACCAGCTGGTCGACGCCGGCCACGTCGATGACGACGGGCGTCGCCCAGGAGTCCCACACAGGCCGCTCCA
>CAZNWW010000223.1:4126-6722 GCA_964576155.1 uncultured Myxococcales bacterium
GCGTCGACGGGCGATCCTCGACCTGGTCAAACTGGACGAACACCAACCCCGCGTGCGCAACCAACGAAGAGGCATAGCCGTACTTCGTGTCCGGCGCCCCGAGGTTGCGGCTCCAGAGCGGCCTCCCGTCCAGGGAGAACGCGGCCACGTCGCCGTTGTAGAAGATCGCGCAGACGGTGTCTCCCCATGCGGCCATGGTCGGGGCCGCATATCCGGTGGCCTCGTTGGTGAAGACCTCTTCTCCATCCCCCCGGCGCGGCACCAGCACCTTCTGTCGCCAGAGCAGCGCGCCGCTGTCCGCATCGAACGCGAACACGGCCCGCTCGTCCTCCGTGGCACCCGAGAGATAGACCCGGCCCCCCGCAACGATCGGAGACCCGAAGCCGGGCAACGGCACCGCCGTGCGCCATGCGATCCCCTCGCCCGTGGTCCCGTTCCACGAGCGTGGGTACGCCCCGGGGTCCACCGCCACGCCCGCGCCCTGCGGCCCTCTGAACCGGGGCCATGGGTGCGCGGGGCCCGCTGACACCGCGGGTCGGTCGACACCGTCCTGTGTCTCGGGGCCGTGGACCCACAACGCTGCCCCTCCGATCCCCGCTGCCAGCCCTCCGACCGCGACAGCCACGCCGACGAGAGAGCGCCGGCGGCGGCGCCCGAGTCTGCGTTCCCGGGCCCCGTCGGTTTCTTCCGGGGCCGCGCCCGCGCGTCCCCGTCCCACGCGCATTGCGAGGACGAAGACCACCATCCCTGTCAACAACAACCAGGCGCCGCGATCGGTGATCGCACGGCTGAGGAAATGCGCCTCCCGGACCTCCCGGTCCCTGCGACGCAGGGTCTCGGTCATGGCCCCATCGCCGTCGGCCTTGCGCAAGGTCTCCTTCATCGCCTCCACAGGACTGTCGATCAGCTCGCTGGTGGGAGAGCGATGGTGGACCAGGAGGACGGCGACCGCGCCGCAGAAGACCAGGGCCGCAATCGCCACCGCGGCGGCCGTACGCCGCCGCGTCCGGCTCACCGCCTGTGGAGGCGGCGGCTCCACGAGTCCGCCCTGGTCCGTGACGGGACAGGTCTCGAAACACCGGGCGCAGGCCAGGCAATGGACCCCATCCGGGACATAGTCCCCGACCCGCCGCCGTCGGACCCGGGAGAGCAAGAGGATTCCCAGCGCCAGCCCGACCAGACCACCGATCCAGGTGCTGGCCGTGGCCAGGCGCGCCCGGAGCGTCGAGACCCGGGCCGCCAGCTGCGCCCGGCTCAGGGACCACCGGGCGAAGCCCTCCAGCCGCTCCTCGTCCGCCGGTTCCCCCCGGTCGTCCGCGGCGAGGGCCTCGGCGAGCTGCACTGTGGGATCGAGCCGGGCCAATTCCGGAGCCAGCCGGGCCCCGGCGACACCCAGCAGCGGCACGAGCAGCAGGGCCGCGATCAAGGCCGCACGGGACGGCCCCACCCCGCCCTCGGGTGTGGCACGCGTCCGGCCGGGTGTAGCGGGGGGCTCGGGCTCCAGGATGGCGTCGTAGGGGCACGCGTTGCGACAGAGGTGGCAGTCGACGCATCGCTCCGGCGTGATCGACACCCGCCGCCGGCTCGCCCGGGAGAAGATCCCCAGGAGCACCCCGTAGGGACACAGCCAGCGGCAGTAGGGGCGCCCCACGACGGTGCCCAGGGCCACGAAGGCCGCGCCCAGGATCAGCATGTCCGGGCTGCCGCTGCGGCGGAAGAACGCGACGAAGGGATCGTACCGGCAGATCAGGAAGGCGCTCCCCGTCGATGCGAAGAGGACCGCGGCCCCGAGGTAGACATAGGGCAGCACCCGCAGCCCGCGGTCCAGCCACTCGGGGACGCGCAGCGGACGCACCAGCGCCAGCTCCTGCAGCGCGCCCAGGGGACAGACCGAGGCGCAGAAGACCCGGCCGAAGAAGAGCGCCGCCAGGAGCGGCAGCATGAAGAACGCGAGGACCACCAGCGGCACGGAGTAGCCCGAATCGCCCAAGCCCATGACGATGTTCTGGAGCGACCCGACCGCGCACACGCACCCGTGACGGACGAAGCCGAAATAGAGGAGCGAGGCGCCCGCTACAGCCAGCAGGCCGCGGCGGGAACGACGCCGATGCACGAGGTACGCGGACACGCTGAGCGCTACCAGCAGGAGGAGGACATCGGCCATCTGGCCCACCGCGCTCACCGGCGCCGGGAGCTGTTCGACGGGCAGCGTGTAGCCGCCCTCGAACTCCGGCGGAGGGATCTGATCCGCGGCGCGACCCAGCGCCGGAACCAGGATCGACGTTGCGGCCACGCAGGCGGCTGCAACGCGTCTGGCGGGGCCACGCACCATCAAGCCCCCTTGCCGATGTAGGGCCGGCCCCGGGGGACGCGACGGAGGGCCTCCGCAGGACAGGCCCGGGCGATGGAGCACTCGTTGCAATGACGGCAGAGCGCCTGCGAGATCTGGAGGTAGAACGACCCGTTCCCGTACAGTTCACAGTACTTCACGCAGTCCCCGCATCCGATGCAGAGATCGCGGTCGATCCGATACTCGTAGTAGGGCTCCTCGATGAACCGCCGCTGGATCGCCGCCGTCGGACAGATCTGGTTCTCC
>CAZNWW010000224.1:0-6720 GCA_964576155.1 uncultured Myxococcales bacterium
TCGAGACGTCGATCGACGTAGCGGGTCCCTGGCGCATCGTGGACTCTGCGTTCACCGCTTCGACCGTCACCACCCTGACGGTTACCTCCGAGGACTCGGACACCACCAAGACCTTCGACCGCTACCTCCGTTGGAAGGTGAAGCCCACGAACACGACCTGGTCGATCTGTTTCCAGTTGAAGGCGCTCCCCAGCGGGAATGTGCCGGCTGTTAGTGCCCGCCGCAGGGCCTGAGGCGAAGGAGGACATCATGGGTAGGACAGTAGCGATGCAGCCCTGGATATCATTCCAGGTGGATAAGGACATGGACGACATCATCCAGCCGGCCGCGGGTTGGCTGGATTGTAAGGATTTCCGACACCTGACCCTGGATCAGCCTGGCGACCTACGGACCGGGGTACAGCCACGTGGTCAGCAGCCACGAGGACGACTCCAGCCCGTACCTGGAGCGCTTCGTGCGTTGGAAGCTGGACCTCTCGGACGGGACCCTCGATACCTGGAGGGTCTCCTTCCGGATCTGCGCAACCCTGCGGGGGACCTGAGCCGGGCGGCAAGAGCTCGATGAATCCTTCGGCCGGGATGGTGTATTCCTGTCCCGTCTTGAGATGCCAGGAGGCAACCATGGGCCAAATGGACCCGAAGTTGATCCCTGTCGTCGCGGCCTTTGATCCAGAATACAGTGTTCGGGATAATCGGGTCATGCTCCAGGGAACAGAGATAGAACATGGCAGTTATCCTGTGTGTGGCGCCGGAGGGACCAATACGTTCAATGCTATGGCACATGCCAGGGAACGGCTGTCCTCTATCTGTTGAACCGACATAGACAAGACAGATAGAACAAAAAATACCATGAGGTTCACATGGTAGATATCAAGAAATTACTCGCCGGTGCTGACATTGTGACCAACGCCGACTGGCTTCCGCAAGACAGTCTGAGTAAAGTCTCAACAGTCCTTCCTGCTCTCTCCCGATCGGTGTTCCATCCCGATAACATCTGCTTTCGTATTGAAACTTCACCTGGGCCTATTGTATCCGCTTTCTGCGGTTTTCGCAAAGGAAACCGAGTGTTGGTGTCTGATGGTAGTGTTTGTCTCCTTGTTCGGTAGGCTGGCTTTGGAATTGGTGCAAATTTAACTTGCCCCCCCCCTCTGTTGGTTCTATATCCTCCAGATCAGAGTACGCACAACCACCTGTTTGTTGGAGTCAAAGTGCTGGTTTCCTGGTAGCAGCCTACCAGGAAAGGAGGGCTCGTGGCGACCGGTGTCACCATTATCCATGACAACGAGTTCATCGCGCTGGGTCTTCGGTCCGTGATCGAGGATTCTCGTGACCTCTCCCCCGGTCGGATCGTGTTCGACGCGGCGGCGGCGCGGTTGATCGAGGCGGACACCGAAAACTCTCTCTTTATCGTCGGAGCCGGCGCGGTTGGGAGCTGGTTGAACGGTCCCTCCCAGCGCCTTATCGAGGCGCTGGGAAGCGTCCTGGGCGGCGGTCTGTGGGTGTGTCCGGCCCTGCGCGAACGGATGCAGCGGGAGCTGAACCGGGCCGGCAGGGAGCCGAGCGTCGCGGAGACCTTTGGTTTGACCCCGCGGCAGCTTGACGTCGCCACCCTCGTGGGCGAGGGGCTCTTGAACCCGAACATCGGTGATCGGCTGGGGATCGAGGCGTCTACGGTCGTTACTCACTGCCGGGAGATTCGGCGCAGGCTCGGACTCGACTCCAGAAACGAGATCATGTGCTTCGCATGGCAGAACGGGTTGAGCACTCTGAAGACAGGCGGGGACGAGGGGTGAGAGGCGGCGGTTGTGCTGGGGTGGTTGTTGACTCTTGGGCAATCGGGGCGTGGACGCCCCTCCCACAGGGGGAATGGGAGTCGGGCCTGAAGACCCTCCCACAGTTGAGGTGTCGGATATCTAGAAGTCGAAGTCGGGCATGCAGATGCCGAAATCGCAGATCTCGTCGTCGGCGCAGTCCTCGTCGGTCTCGCAGCCCTCGTCGTGGCCGAAGTCGGGGGCGCAGAAGCCCATCTCGCAGACATCGCCCGCGTCGCAGTCGTCGTCGGTCTCGCAGCCGTCGATGCCGCCCATGCCCATGTCGCAGTAGCCGAGCTCACCCGCGAAGGTCTCGCATTTCTGCTCGCCGGGGCAGTTGTCGTCGATGAGGCAGGCGCCCATGAGGCAGATGGTGGTCTTCGAGGAGATGATCTTGTTGCCGTCGGCCTTTTGAAACGTGCGGGGTATAGATACCAGACGCGAAAAAAATTCAAGTAAAGATCCCAGGCGGGATCAGGGCCCCATGAGACCGAGTGAGACCCCCCATAAAGCGAAGAAACACGAAGACGCGAGCAGCCATGGCCAGCGCAGGTGAAGCGTGTCGTACCGCCACGCGAAGACCCCGAGGCTCCCGAGCCAGCACAGTAGTGCCAGGCCCATGACAAGGGACCACAGGGGCGACGGGATGTCGTGCACGACGAGCTGGGACAGGTACCGGCTCTCCAGGGCCTCCCTGGTCTCCGACGTGCCTGATGACCGCTTCCAGGCGGCCAGGGCAGCGGCCATCTCGCGGTTGGCGTCGTCCAGGTTCTCTCCGCCGGCCCGGCTGAGGGACGACGAGCCGTAATAGAGCGCCCGGACGTCGTCGAACGCTGACACGGCGCCGGGCCAGTCGTGGGTCTCCAGGCGTGTCCGGGCGAGCTCCAGGAGTCGCCCGGCGGCTCGCTCCCTCACCCCGTTGCCGGGCAGGTACCAGCGCCCCGCCCTGAGATAGAGGAACTGGGCCCGGTCCATGTCCTCCTTCTCCCACGCGGCGTCCGCGGCGGCCAGGGCCCGGGTACCCTCCACGTGGACCTTGACGATGACAGCGCCGACCACCAGGAACGCGGTGACCGCGATGATGACAAGCAGGTTCCTGCGTGCGGGTTTCATATGAAGTCGCGCCTCCGAAAGAAGAGCACCGCGGCCACGATCATCACCACCACGTAGCTCCCTGCGTAGGCATAGGACTGGAGGACGTAGAGGTTGGTGACCTCCTTGCCCAGGAGGATTTCCTTGGTGACGTTGAACACCGAGAGATCCGGGAAGACCCGGGTCAGGACCTCCCCGACGGGACGCAGCATGGGTGCCTTGTTGAAGAGCGATGCCTTGGCTGTGGAGTGGAGCATCTCCTCGATGAGGTAGATCACCCTCCCGGAGATGAAGAAGGCCAGGGTCAGCACTCCTGAGAGGATCGGAGTGGAGAAGGACGAAAAGAACAGGGCCACCGCGCTAACGATGGTGAGCTCAGCGAAGATCAGCACCAGGGCCTTCACGAGGACCGCCTGGAGGGGCACCGAGTGGACCCAGATCACCGCGAGGAAGACCATCTCCACGAGGAGGATCAGGAGCATCCCCGCGTACTTGCCCAGGATGAACTCCCAGCGGTGCAGGGGCCTCGCAAGGACGGTGTAGATGGTCTTTCGCTCCAGCTCCTTGTGGACGAGGATCACGCCGATGGTCACCGAGATCACCACCCCCATGAGGGAGATGAAGAACAGGCCGAAGTTCTGGACGATCCGTTGCTCCTGGCCCAGCACGGCCAGCTCGGCGAGGAGCAGGGAGGAGAGGATCAGGGAGAGGGATGCGATCATCAACGCGATGAACGCGCGGTTTCGGGTGGCCTCCCGGAAGGTGTTCGCGGCGAGAACCCGGATTCGACGAAGGGCTGCCATCATGACGCACCTCCCTTCCCGTCGGTGGCGGCCCTTATAAAAACATCCTCGAGGGTCGCAGTGCGGGTGTTCACCGACCGCACCTCTGCGCCGAGTTCGACGAGCTTCGCCACGAGACGAGGTCCGTCCGCGTGGGGTGCGGTGAGACGCACGGTCCGTCCGGCGCGTTCGGTGATCTGGCCGAGGCCGCCCAATGCATCACCCAGATCCTCACGATCTGTGAGCGCCTCGATCTCCACCTCGGTGGCGCCCTCCTCGACGAGGTCCCGGGTCACGCCGTGGCGCACGATGCGTCCCTTGTCGATGATCGCGACCCGGTCACAGATCATCTCGATGTCCGAGAGGATGTGGGACGAGAAGAACAGGGTCTTTCCCCGGGCCTTGGCCTGGCTCAGGATGTCCTTCATCTCTTTGCGCCCGATGGGGTCCAGGCCGCTCAAGGGCTCGTCCAGGATCACCAGGTCCGGATCCCCGAGGAAGGCCTGGGCGATGCCCGCACGCTGGAGCATGCCCTTGGAGAACTTGCGGAGGGTGCGCTCCCTGGCGTGGCCGAGGCCCACCATGTCGATGAGCGCGTCTACCTGTTTGTTCAGCTCCGTGCCGGACAGGCCCTGGAGGCCGCCCATGAACCGCAGCAGCTCCCCAGGTTTCAGGTAGTCGTAGAAGTAGGGTTGCTCAGGGAGGAAGCCGACGCGTCGACGGACGCCGGGGTCGGTGCTGGGCTGCCCGAAGATCGACGCCCGCCCTTCGGTGGGTCGGATCAGCCCCATGACCATCTTGATCGAGGTGGTCTTGCCGGCGCCGTTGGGTCCCAGGAAGCCGAAGACCTCACCGGGGTTTACAGTGAGGGACACGCCGCGCACCGCCTCCACGACCTTCCGGCGGAAGCCGATCTTGAAGGTCTTCTTCAGGTTCTCGAACTGCAGCGCAGCGCCCGCTTTCGCCGGGTCGGCCATGCGCGTCCTCCTCTCTACTTCACCTGTCCTCGGACCCGTACCACTCGATGGTCCGCTCGAGGCCTTCGTCCAGGTCTACCTCGGGCTCGAAACCCAAGAGGGTCCGCGCCTTGTTGATGTTGGGGATCCGTAGTTCCACGTCGGGGTAGTTCCACTCCACCATCCGGATCTTGGAGGCTGATCCTGCGAGGCGGACGATCAGGGATGCGAGGTTATAGATCGTCACCGTGGCCCGGGGGTTTCCGATGTTGAACGCGTGGCCCACGGCCTCCTTATGGGACATGACAAGGAGGACCCCCCGGATGATGTCGTCGATATAGCACCAACTCCTGATCTGGGCTCCGTCGTTGTGCACCAGGAGGTCGTCCCCCTTAAGGGCCCGGACGATGAACTGGTGGATCGCGCCCTCGCCGACCTGCCGCGGCCCATAGATATTGAAGGGCCGCACCGAGACGGCGGGGAAGCCGTACTCCTTGTAGTAGTTATGGGCGAGATGCTCTGTTGCGAGCTTGCTGACCGCGTAGGTCCAGCGGGCCTCACCGACGATGCCGAGCTGGGCAAGGGCCCCCTCGCTCACGTTGTACGCGTAGCGCCCGAAGACCTCACTGGTGGAGAAGTCGATGAAGCATTGGACCTTCCCCTCCCGATACGCCGCGTCGAGAATATTCTGCGTACCGATCATGGCCACCTTCATGGTGAGCACGGGGTGCTGGATCACAGTGTCCACCCCGGCGATGGAGGCCATATGGATGATGTGCTCCGCTCCTTTGACCGCCTCCTCTACCACCGCGGTATCCATGATGTCTCCCTGGATCAGCTTCACCCGGGGGTGTTTAGCCAGGGGCGAGCCGGTGTACGCGTCCCGGTGGAGATTGTCCAGGAGGACAACGTCGTTGTGGTCCGCCAGGACCAGCGCGAGGGAGCTCCCGATGAAGCCTGCTCCTCCGGTTATCAGGATCCTTTTTCCTTCAACCATCCTGGTCGTCCTCCCGGGTGTTCGGTGCAGTGCCCGCGTATTCGTCGATCTGGTGGAAGAAGTTGGGGGTCACGAACGGATAGCGCTCCCGCCATCGTTCTTCCTCGGAAGAGTAGTGTCGGGCTACTTCCGTCATCTCCCAGGTGGCGAGACGCTCCTGCACCTCGGCCCGCTCGCGGAGGGTCGCGTGGTAGTACGTGCGGTACACCATCTCCAGGGCGCGGCCCGACTCGGCCCGTTTCCATAGGTGGCCCGCCACGAAGTTCGGGTTCACCCGGGCGCCCGGGAGCTTCGACGCTATGGAGATGTGTTCGAGGCCGCGTGCGACGCGCTCCTCGCGCTCCTCGATGGAGATGCCGTGATGCTCGAAGAACTCGTTGAACCCCAGCTCGAAGTAGATCTCCCAAGAGTCGGGGCAGTACTCCACCCCGGTGCGGCCGTAGTAGATCGCCTTGTCCACGATGTCCATGGTCAGCCGGGGCACGAACTTCACGATCTCCGTGGCCCAGGTGTAGATCTTCGGGTTGAAGGGGAAGAGCCCGGTGACCCACCCCCGGTCCGCGCCGTCGCACCCCGAGGGCGGCACCTCCAGGCGCTCTCCGTACGAGTTCTGGCAGTAGCCCATGATCGCGTCGGTGTAGACCGTGAGCCAGCCGAACTTCCTATCGGCGATCAGGTGGTTGAAGAAGTACTGCTGTGCATTGATGAACACCATGTCCGCCACGAAGGGTTCGTAGCCAAGGGCCGCAAAGCGCAGCACCTGGTTCGGCGGCATGTAGGAAGTCTCTGCAAGGCGGAAGTCCCTCGCCTTCTTGCGGTCCAGGCGGATCTCCAGGCGCAGCACCTGGGTTTCGAAGATCGCAAGCAGGACCAGGAAGCTCCCCACCAGCAGCGCGATGCGGTTGTAGCGGCTCTCCAGCAACGCGACCCCCCGTCGAGATTGACTTTGTAGCACAGATGTCGGGGGCGGGGAAGGGGCCGCGATGCTCTGAGCTTGTACTCTGCCGCCGGAATAGGGAAACTGTACCCCAGGAGGGTCCAGCCATGAAGAAGCTCCTCGTTGTCTGTGTCGCCCTGGTCTTC
>CAZNWW010000225.1:0-6706 GCA_964576155.1 uncultured Myxococcales bacterium
GTCCGGTAAGGTCCTGGACAACAAGACGTTGACCGCGATCAACCTGGGTTGGGTTGATCGGGTGTTGGGGCCGGGGGAGACGTTTCGGGTGTTGTACGCGATGGGGCGGGCGGGGACGGGGGAGTCGGGGCTAATACCCCTCCCACAGGTTCCTGAGATGCCACGGGATGCCTGGGAGTTCGATATTGTCTACCACCGGGCTACCCAGGACACCCTCCGGGGGGAACCGTCTGCGACAGCGCCGCGTTTCGAGTTGCCGATCCGGTTCCGGGAGGAGATGATCTCGGTGACGGTGGAGCCGCCCTGGGTCACCGTGGACGGGCTCTATATCTTCGAGAATCGCACAGAGGGGCCCCAGCAGGCGACCATGTTCTACCCCGTCCCCGTGGACGACGCTCATCCCCTGCCGGAGGAGTGGGAGGTGAAGGGCGCGCGCTGGCGGATGGCCCCGAAGGGAATCCTCTGGCGGCTCCAGATGGAGCCCCTGCAGGAGATCTCGGTGCAGGTGAAGTATCGCCAGCGCTGCGATCTGCCCGAGGCACGCTACATCCTCACCTCTACTGCGCGCTGGGGTGCGGCCCTGGAGAAGGGTGCCTACGAGGTGCGTTGGCCTGCTCACCTCTCGAATATCGAACTCTCTTACGATGGAGATCGGTCCCGGGAGGGTGCATGGGAGGTCCTGCGTTTCTCGCGTGAGGACTTTCTGCCAGACCGAGATCTGCTGATTCGCTGGACTTCCGACTGACCGATCATTAACACTTCTCCAGTCCGCGGTTTCTCTCACCTGATTAGAACACCTGGACCTGGAGACTTCCATGCCCCGAATCTTCGCCGCTGTCATGGCTCTCTGCATCCTCTGCGCTCCTGCTGCCAACGCACACGTTTCAGACGCACCGGACACGAAGCTGGACGCCTCGGTCCTGCGCCTCATGACCGCCCGGGCTCGGGGTGAGCGGGTCTATCACCCACGCGCACCCGGACGCTTGGTTCCGGTGAGCACCGTGGCCGCGGTGATCCGCCTGGCGTCGCCGGCAACCCCGGAGATCCTGGCGCGCATCGAGGCCGCAGGCGCCCGCATCTTCCGTGCAGATGGGCGTCCGCTGGCCATGGGGCCCTTCGTCCAGGTGCGCCTGCCACTGGACGCGGCCGCCGCGGTCGCTGCGCTGCCCGAGGTCATCAAGATCGAGGCCCACGCGCCCGTGCGCCCCTCGGGCTGGGACGACAGGACACACACGGAGACCGGCCTCGAGCAGGCCTGGGATCTGGTAGAGACAGACACCGGCGATCTCCACGGTGAGGGCATGACCGTGGGCCTTGTTGATTCCTGGATCGACTCATTCCACCCCGCGTTCTTCCACGCGGATGGCGGCCGGTATGACTGGCTCGACCTGGACGGCGACGGCCTCTTCACTCCCGGCGTTGACGGAGTGGACCTGGACGACGACGGGACCGCCGGGGACGCGGAGCTCCTGCAGGTCATGGAGGGACCCATCACATGGTCCGCCTACTCCACTGGTACCGGTGTGGACGAGAACGTCTACGATGGCTTCCACCCGGACCAGGACTGGCTCTGGCTGGACATCAACCTGAGCGGCACCCGTGAGGTCGGTCCCGACGCGGGCTTCGTGGAGTCCACCCCAGCCTACGGCGAGCCGATCTTCGTCGGCGACGACGTGGACGGGTCCGGTGTCCTGGATCCCGGCGAGAAGCTCCTGCGCCTGGGCACCTCCAAGATCAAGGCGGTCTATCGCCCGGAGAAGGACGAGACCTTCACCCGTGGTGAGAACCTCATCGACTACCCGGCCTCGGGTGCGAGCATCAGCCACGCGACCATGACCGCCGGGGTGGTGGTGGGTAACCTCCCAGTGTACCAACGACGCCACGGCGTAGCGACGTCCGCGGATATCCTCCTGGTGGATTGGGAGATGGATCAGCTCGGCGGCGAGGAGATGCCCTACGGCGACCCGATGCTGGCAGGGCTGGTATGGCTCGTGGAGAAGGGAGCGGACGTCACATCTCATTCCTACGGGATCCTCATCGGTGAGTTCTGCGACGGCTCTTCCGAGCTGGAGCAGTCCATGGATTACATCTTCGAAAACTCCGGCGTTCCTGCTTGCGTGTCCTCCGGCAACGAGGGTGCGTACCCCTACCACGGGATCGCAGAGATCCCTGCCGGCGAGCTAGTGGAGATCCCCGTCGCCGTCGGCCTCGGCATGCACGGGACCTTCATGATACGGATCAACCTGCGCTGGCAGGATGAGTACGAGCCCTTCACCTTCGCTCTGGAGGATCCCGAGGGGAACCAGGTGGAGCTCTCCCCTGTGGAGTCCGACGGAGTACCCCTGGGGGAGGACGTGGAGGTCATGTCCTTCGGGATCGCCACCTCAGACCGTGGGACCAGCTTCCTGAGCGGGCGGGTTCGCAACCCCGAGGGATCCTGGCATAACTCACAGCCCATGCCCGCAGGCGAGTACAAGCTGCTTGTCCTCAACGAAGCCGACGCGGACCGCAGCCTGGACGTGATCATGGCGTCCATGTTCTCCGGGGACTCGGTGCACCTACCTGACCACTTCTCACCCCTCGGCACCATCACCTGGCCCTCCACCGGTGACACGGTGTTCAGCGTTGGCGCGTCGGTCTACAACGAGGGCGCTGTGGAGGATCTGGACAACGAGGGCACGTTGGCCGGCTACAGCAGCCGGGGGCCCCGGATCGATGGGGAGTTGGCCCTGGATATCGTAGCGCCATGTGACCTGGCTGCACCTTGGAAGGGCTATTCCGAGAAGTACTTCGACGAGATGGGTGCGCCGCCGGAGTATTACGAGATGTTGGATCCCTACTATCCCATGTATCACTCGGCCAGCGGCACCAGCGGCGCGGCGCCCTTCGCGGCAGGCGTCATGGCCCTCTGGCTCCAGGCCAACCCCGACGCAGATCCCAGGGCTTTCCCCGATCTGGTAAAGTCCACCGCCATAGCCGATGAAATCACCGGCGAGGTGCCCAATCCCACGTGGGGTTACGGCAAGATCAACGCGTCCAAGCTCCTCACCGGCGTGGATCCGACCCCGAACACCAATCCGACGATCACAGTGGAGGCCCCGGCCGAGGTCCGCCTGGGCGAACCCTTCGAGGTTTTGCTGACACCGTCAGACACGGAGGATGCACCCGAAGTCCTCACCGTGCGGTGGGACCTGGGCTATGACGGCACCTGGGATCTGCCCTACGGCGAGGACATGCGCCTCGACGTCGAGGGCGTGAACGAGCCTGGCCTCTGGCGTGTCGTGGTACAGCTCCGTGACAGCCTGGGCGGTACAGTCCGCGGGTTGGTTCAGGTGACGGTCCTGGACGAGCCCTTCGAGCCCGTGGTCGAGGAGGACGAGGGTGGGGAGGACGTGATCCCGTCCGAGGACACAGTGCCCCCGGTAGACACCGACGTGGACACCCCGCCCGAGTTGGACGTGACCCACAGCAACGGCTGCACGGCCGGCGCGTCGTCTACCGCTCCCTGGATGCTGCTGCTGTCTGCGCTCGTGTTCGTGCTGCGCAGGCGCGTTCGTACCCCCCTCTCAGTTACAGATGATTGAGAAGTCCTGTCAGCAGAAGGTCGGATAGAGCATGCAGAAGTAGCTATCGCAGAAGCACATGCCGTTATCGGAGATCCCCGCTGCGCACCCGTTCCCGGAGCAGGTGGAGACGCCGCATTGCGTCCCTGCGTCATTGCAGCAGTCACCGGCCAACGAGCAGCCGGTGTCGCACCAGCAGTTTGCATCTGACATAGTCCCGCAGTAGGTTCCTGTGCACGCGCTCCAGTAGCAGGTTGACGTGCAGGTCTGGAAGGTGCATCCGCCGCAGTGCTGGGTGGCGCCGGGGGTGCAGCCTCCCTGGCCCGTGCAGCCGCTCCAGCTATCCCAGGAGCAGGACGAGATGCAATTTCGGGTCTGTGTGCCGCAGTTGCCGCAGGACTGATTCTGGGTCTGTCCCGGCGTGCAGGCACCCTGGCCGGAGCAGCCGCCCCAGCTGCCCCAGTTGCAGGAGGAAGTGCAGCTTCGTGCCTGGGTGCCGCAGTTTGTGCAGGATTGAGTGTCTGTCAGCCCCGGACTACAGACGCCTTGGCCGGAGCAGCCACCCCAGTTGCCCCAGGCGCAAGAAGAGGTACAGGAGCGGCTCTGAGAGCCGCAGTCTCCGCAGGCCTGGGTGTCGGTGTCACCGGGTCCACAGACGCCCTGGCTGGAGCACCCGCTCCAGCCGCCCCAACTGCAGGAGGGTGTGCAGGTGCGCGTACGGGTGCCGCAGTTGCCGCAGGCGTCGCCCTGGCCGTCACCGTCGGTGTTGGTCTGATCCTGGTTGGGGACCAGGGGGCAGTTGTCCGGGAGGTCCTCGAGGCCGTCGCCGTCGTCGTCGTCGTCGCAGACATTCCCTGCCCCGTCGCCGTCGTCGTCGTCGTCCACGCAGTCCTTGTCCCCGTCGTCATCCAGATCGTCGAAGCCTTCGTCGATGTCCCCGTCGCAGTCCTGATCTGCGCCATCGCAGGCCTCGTCGGATGGGATATCCGCGTCGCATTCTCCCCAGCCGTCCGCGCCGGCGCAGGGCTGTTCACCGGGGCAGGTCCCGAACTCGTTCACGATCTCGCAGGGACGGGTGAGGACCTCGTTTCCCTTGGTGCAGAGACAGGAGCCGCTGGCGGGCACGCAGCGTCCCTGCACGCCGTCTCCGGCCTCGCAGTCGAAGGAGGGCGGGCAGCCGCCGTCGTCGTCGCAGAGCGCAGAGCAGAAGGCTCCGTCCTCGCCCATGGGGATACAGAGGGCGTCCGGTGCCTGGCAGTCTGCGTCAAAGGCGCAGTCCCCGCAGATGTGCCAGTACATGGGCACACAGAGGAACTGCAGGTCCCCGCCGTACAGGCTGATCCCCTTACAGGCCCAACCCGAGGGGCATTCCTCTATGCAGGTCTCCGTACAGATGGAGCCCACGGATGTCTGGATGCAGAGCCCGCTCTCGCAGTCGTCCGTCTCCTGGCAGGGCTTGCCCCACTCCCCGGCGGTGTCGCCCCCCAGGTCCCACAGGATTTCGAGTACCACGGGCCCGTCACTGCCTGGATCCGGCGGCAGATCGGTGTGGGCGGAAGTCGAAGGGCATCCAGACGTCGATGGTCTCACCCGCATGCGGCGTGTCCTGGGGAACCACCGTGTGTCCCCCGTCCCCGACGCACGTAGCGGTGGCTAGAGCCACCACGGCTATCAGTACCGGCGTGCGAAGAAGAACGAACAGGCGCTCCATGAATCCGACCTCCTTCCGGAGTTGGGTGCAAAATATGCTATCAACAATCGGTGGCACCATCCATGCGCACGAACAGAAGCCGGGCAATTTGCGGCACGCCCGCTGCCCGGGTACAATCGGGACGAACCGCTGCGTTCATCGTGCGGACGACAAGAAAGAAGGAGCCCCATGAACCGGTTCATGCTCATAGCGCTGGCGGTGGTGCTCACAGCATCAGGCTGCAAGGCCGAGTTCGAGCCCACCGGCGTTACGTTCCAACCCTCCGGGCCGCCCGAGGAAACGGTTGGATCTGACGACACCGGTGAGCCCCCGCAGGACCTGATCTCCGATGTCCCGGAGGGCCCGAAGAACTGTGAGGACCTCTGGTTCTGTATCCTCGAGAATGGCTGCGCGTTGGCACCGCAGATCGAGGACAGCGTCTGCCTGAAGAAATGCGTCGGCACCCAGGACGACGAACACCTGGCCAAGTTCCTCGAACTCAAGGAATGCGCGGCTGGGGCGTGCGCCACGGAGCCCACGGGTGACGCGATCACCCATTGCTCCTTCCTGTACTGTACGGAAAAGTGGTTCTCTTGTGTCGCAGCGGGCGACGGTGACAAGACCTGCGGAGACATGCATCGGTGTCTCATCAAGGACTGCGGACCGGACTACACCTCGGCCGCTTGTATCTCGAACTGCCTCCGGGATGGTGACAAGACCGCGGACCTGCTCCTCTCGTTGATGATCACCTGCATCAACGCGCCCTTGGAGTGCATCGGTGGCGTAGCGGCGGCCTGCTACGCGGGGAGCCACGGTGGGCATAAGTCGTGTGAACCCGCGCTGATGTGTGAGCTGGGCTGTTGTCAAGAGTACTGCCCCGAACCCGGTCTCTGCACGAACTTCGATAATCTCATGGAGTGCTTCTTCGACTGCCTGTGGGGTCTCAGCGCGGAGGAGATGGAGCGGATGTACGCGCTCCAGCAATGCCTGGTGGAGTTCTCACACAACAGGCTCATCAAGGACGAGTACAACATCTACTCCTACTGCGCTCTCCAGGCTAACGAATGCCTGGGCCAGCAGGACGAGTTCGTCACCTGCTCGGACGCCTATCAATGTATAAAGGAGTCCTATAACTACTTCCCCAACGCGACCGACGCCGACCCCCAGCCCTTCTGGATGGTCGCCCAGAACTGTCTGGTCGACATGGTCCACAAGGACAAAGAGCACCTCTCCGACGCGCTCCTTTGCCTCCACGGGCATTACGAAGGAAACGTCGGCGGTCAAAGCGGCCCTTGGAACACCTGTAAGGATTCCTGCGAAGACGATTAACGGCGTCACCCTTTGGCCCACGCCTCGAGATGTCTACCTCCCTCAAACAAAGCCACTGCAAACAAGTAGGGTTCTTCCGGATCCAGCCTGGGTAACCGGGAGTGTAGGGTGACTGCGGTGAGTT
>CAZNWW010000226.1:0-4690 GCA_964576155.1 uncultured Myxococcales bacterium
CCTCCCGGGCTGCGTCTTCCCGGACATGGCCATGAACTGCGACGACGGCAACCCCTGCACCACCGATGGATGCGAGCCCCTGAGCGGATGCGTTCACACTCCGGCCGAAGCAGGATGCGACGACGGTAACGATTGCACCACAGGGGACCATTGCTCGAGCGGCCTGTGCGTCGCAGGTGGGGTGGTGCCCTGTGACGACGCCAACACCTGCACGACGGACTCGTGCCATCCCCAGGGCGGCTGCCTCCACGAGTTCAACACGGCGCCGTGCACCGACGGGAGCCTCTGCACCGTGGAGGACCAATGCGTCGACGGGGGCTGCGTACCCGGCCAGGCGGTGAACTGTGACGACGGCAACGCCTGCACCGACGACATCTGTAATCCGGTCACAGGCTGCCTCCACGTGAATAATACGGACGGCTGCGATGACGTGGATCCATGTACCGAGGGTGATAAATGCTCCGTGGGCTCGTGCATCGGGGTCACGCCGATGGACTGCGACGACGGCAACCCCTGCACCAACGATCTCTGCATCCCCATGGCGGGCTGCTCCTACCTGGACAATGACAACCCCTGCGACGACGACAACCTCTGCACAGTCGGCGACCACTGCAGTCAGGGAACCTGTGTCCCCGGGACACCCCAGCCCTGTGACGACGGCAACCCGTGCACCGACGATGCCTGTGATTCGGAGGGCGGCTGCTCGTTCACGCCGAACGACGCTTCCTGCGATGACCAGAACTCGTGCACCACCGACGACCAGTGCACAGGCGGCGCCTGCATAGGCTCGGGATCCCTGGAATGCGACGACGACAATCCCTGCACCCAGGACGTCTGCCTGCCCGGCGGTGGTTGCCAGCACGTGAACCTGGACCAGGCCCCGTGCAGCGACGGGGATCCCTGCACCCTCGGAGACGTCTGCGACGCCGGAGCCTGTGTCGGCGGGAGCCCGCTGGTGTGCGACGACGGGAACCCATGCACCGACGAGATCTGCGCGGACGGTGTCTGCGCGACGAGTACGAACCAGGCTGCCTGCGACGACGGGAACCCGTGCACCGAGGGCGACCATTGCGACGGCGGGGCCTGCCAGCCCACCGGACCGGTGCTCTGTGACGACGACAACGTCTGCACCACGGACTACTGTGATCCGACCTCGGGATGTGTCTTCATCCTCAATGACAATCCCTGCAATGATGGAGACCTCTGCACGACCAACGACGTCTGCGCCGTCGGCGATTGCGTAGGTACGGGGATCCTCTCCTGCACGGACGGGAACCTCTGCACAAACGACTCCTGCGAGCCGCAGAGCGGCTGCACATTCACCCCCAACACCGCCAATTGTGACGACGGAAACGCGTGCACCGAGGGCGACGCCTGCACGGGCGGCGCATGCGCGCCCGGTGCGGCCGTGAACTGCGCCGATGCAAACCTCTGCACCACGGACTCATGCGACCCCACCCTCGGCTGTCTCCACGTCCACAACACGGCCCCGTGCGATGATGACAACGCGTGCACCGTGGGGGACCTCTGCGGCGCGGGATCCTGCCAACCCGGCTTAGCGCTGGTCTGCGACGACTCCAACCTCTGCACCAACGACGCGTGCGCGCCTCAGAGCGGCTGCACCTTCACCCCCAACGCCATCCCCTGCGACGACGGGAACGCATGCACCGAGGACGATGTCTGTGGGAACGCGGCCTGCCAGCCCGGCGGAGCGCTGGACTGCGACGACGGGAACCTCTGCACCACGGACTCCTGCGAGCCCGTGGCGGGCTGCCTCGCCGTCCCGAACACAGCGCCCTGCAACGACGAAGACGCCTGCACCAATGGCGACGCGTGCGGGGGCGGCGCCTGCCAGCCCGGCGCTACGATCACCTGCAGCGACGGCGATCCCTGCACCACGGACTCCTGCGATCCCGACTCCGGCTGTGTGTATCCACCCATCACCCCCTGCTGCGGGAACGATGCCGTAGAGGGAGGGGAGGAATGCGACGACGGGAACCAGACGCCGGGTGACGGCTGCGATGCGAGCTGCCACGACGAGCCCGTGGCGCTCACTTATCTGGGCTATGCCAACTGGACCCAGAACGTCGACCAGCAATCCGACGCGCAGCAGGACGCAGCCATGGACGCTACCTGCAACAGCACGTACGGAAACGCCCGCGCGGCGACCCACGACGAGCTGGTGCAGGGCATGATCATCGGGAAGCCGGGGAGCAACAACTCCGGCTACTGGTGCATGTTCAAATGCCCGTACTGCGAGGGCACTTCGAATTGCCGCAAATGCGTCAATCCGAACAACCCCTGGCCGACATCCCATGGCTCGGGCTGGTACGACTACTGCTGCACGAACACCCGCTCGACGATCTGCGTCCCGAACTGATCAGAGATCTTTCTCCATCCGCAGATGCTCGATGTCGATCTCCTGGAAGGGCTCGCCGATGACCCAGTAGCCGAGATTTGCATAGAAATCCATGGAATACCCCCGGGCGTGGCAGAAGATCCGCTTGAGACCTACACGACGGGCCTCCATCTCCAGCGCAGCCACCAGCGCATGGCCGATCCCCTTGCCCTGGTGCTCGGGCAGGACCCCCATCTGGAAGAGCTTGCCCTCCCGGCCACGAACGTGGAGCAGGACACAGCCCACCACGGCCCCGCCCACCAACGCAACGAAGCGGATGGCCTCGTCGTCGAAGGGTGTGATTGCGGTCTCGGGGGCCATGCCGAGAGGCTTGCGCAGGACCTCGCCCCGCAGCCAAAGCTCCTGCCGGTGGAGATCGCCGCCGATCTCGGCTTGCCGGATCTCGAAACCTTCCATCTCATCCTCCGTCCCGCGCTTGACTTCGGGCGCCCCTTCCCCAAATATTCCGATGAAGGGATGGGAGGATAATACCATGACATCAGACAAAGTGGACGGAGCCGGAGATCCGGTCCCGGCGGTCGATCCCTGGGGATTGATCGGCCTTCGGGAGCGAATCCTTGGCTCCGGCCTCGGGGAGATCCTCGAGGATCTCGATAGACGCCAGTTCGCCACATTCCCGGCGAAGGCGCGAGCCTACATGCTGCGGACCAAGCGCATGGAGCTGGTCCGGGCCCGGATCCTCGAGATGGTCTCCGACATGCCGCTCTTCGAGCCCCTGGGGATCATCGAGCGGATCCGCGACTTCCTGCCCGACGCCTTCGGCAGCGAGGTGGTGAACTTCTCCGAGTATATCGGTGACTCCCGCGGCTGCTTCCGCCGCCAGTCGGACGCGCCCCTTATGGAAGGGAAGCAGTTCCGGAACAAGTTCGGCGAGTTCAGCCACCCTGTCTTCCAACAGGCCGCGGAGGAACATCGGGTGATCTGCGCCGAGGTCGAGGAGGGCGCCCGCCGGAAGGACCGGTACCGCACTGCCTCGTTCATGGTGGTCCCCATCGTGGTCGAGGAACGCGCATTCGGCATCTTCTCCTTCGCGGACAAGGCAGACAAGGTAACAGAGGAGCTGTATGGGCGCCTGGATCAGGAGGAGATCAGCCGCTTCGCGCGGACCTTCGGAAACACCCTCACCGACAAGGTCGAGAAAGCTCACGACGGCTTCACAAGGCTCCTAAACCGAACCCACTTCGTCCGGGCCCTCGGCGATCTGCTCACGGTTGCTCTACGGGACGACAAGCCGGTGAGCGTGGTATACACGGACCTGGATCACTTCAAGCAGGTCAACGACGTGCATGGCCATGCGGCCGGGGACCTCGTCCTGCAGGAGCTGGCCGAGATCATGAAAAACGCGGTGCGCTACACCGGGCCCGACAAGGATCTCGTGGCCCGCATGGGCGGCGAAGAGTTCTGCTTCGCCCTGCCCATCTCCGAGGAGGCGTCCGTCGCCCGGGCGAAGTTCATCCACCAAAAGATACGTGAGCACGACTTCCCCACTGCCGGCAACCTTACCGCATCCATAGGGATCCGATCCTGGAGCGCCAAGAACGGCGTAATCTCGGTCGACGAGATCCTTCGTCAGGCCGACCAGGCCATGTACCACCAGAAACAGAATGGACGGGATGGGGTCACCCGATACGAAGATATCGCCTGATCATTCCGTCGCCACAAGGGGGAAGGCTATGGAGATGCAGGGCAAGGTTGCGGTGGTGACCGGCGGTGCGCAGGGGCTCGGTCTGGCCGCGGCGAAGATGTTCGCCGAGGGCGGCGCCAAGGTAGTGATCATGGACATCAACCCCGACGCGTTCGACGAGGCCAAGGCTGAGATCGGCGGCGAGGTCCTGGCGCTGGAGTGCAACGTCGCCGACGAGGAATCCGTGGTGGGTGCCTTCCAGACCGTCGCCGACACCTTCGGCCGCCTGGACTACGCGGTGCTCAACGCGGGGATCCTGCGTGACGGACTCCTGGTGAAGGTGGACCGGGCCACCGGCGAGGTCGTGAAGACAATGCCACTGTTCCAGTGGCAGTCCGTCATCGACGTGAACCTCACCGGCGTCTTCCTCACCGGTCGTGAGGCGGCCAGACACATGATCACGTTCAAGAACGGCGGCGTGCTCGTGCCCATGAGTTCCATCGCCCGCCACGGCAACGTAGGCCAGACCAACTACTCAGCGGCCAAGGCCGGCGTCGCTACCCTGGCCGTGACATGGGGCAAGGAGCTGGGCCGCTATGGGATCCGCGCCGTGGCCGTGGCTCCGGGACTCATCGGGACACGCATGG
>CAZNWW010000226.1:4700-6697 GCA_964576155.1 uncultured Myxococcales bacterium
ACGCATGGTGCTGAAGGAGATGAAGCAGGAGATCCTCGACCGCTTCAGGAAGGTGATCCCCGTAGGCCGCCTAGGCACCCCCGAGGACGTCGCGCACACCATCCGATACATCATCGAAAACGGCTTCCTCAACGCCACAGTGGTCGAGCCGAGCGGCGGGATGAGCTTCTAGCCGAACATGACCGGAATCTTCCACCTGCTGATCGCCGTTATGCTCCTCGGAGATCCGAGCATGACGCCGGCAGAGATCTCGCGCCCCACGGTCTTCCTCACCCTCCAAGAGCCGGCGACCGTCGCAGTCTGGCGGCGAGCCCTCGATGCGGGAGTGACCCGATCCGAGGCCATGGCGACCGCGGTGTCACAACTCAAGACAAACCTCGCCGAGCAGGACGCGTTCCGGCGCACCCTCGACGCCTCCGGCTTTGACGCGCCCGAGGCCTTCGCAATGCAGCGCCTGGCCAACGGCGTAGCGGTGGTCGCGCAGGTCGAAGACGTCCCGGCGCTCGGGCGCCTGGCAGGTGTGCGATCCGTGCGCCCGGTGGCCCTCCTGCGCAAGGCCAACCGATTCAGCGCCATCTACCTCGGCGCCATCACGGGTTGGGGCGCAGAGACGCCCCTCACCGGCGCGGGCATGCGCGTCGGCATCATCGACACCGGCCTCGACTACTTCCATGCAGACTTCGGCGGCCCCGGCGCCGACACAGACTACGAAGGGGACAATCCCGAAGTCATCGAGGAGGGCACCTTCCCAAGCGACAAGGTCGTGGGCGGCTGGGACTTCGCGGGAACAGAGTACGGCTACTCCCAGGAGGAGGGCGTCCCGGACAGCCTGGTGCCGGTGCCGGATCCGGACCCCATGGACCTGGACGGACACGGGACCCACGTGGCGGGCACCGCGGCGGGCTTCGGCGTGGACGGCGACGGCACCACCTGGGCCGGGCCATGGGATATGAGCCTGGATCTGGAGACCTTCCGAATCGGACCGGGCATGGCACCGGAGGCAGATCTCTACGCGCTCAAGGTCTTCGGCGACGCGAAGTACGCCACTGCTTCAGCGCTCACCACCGCGGCCCTGGAGTGGGCGTTGGATCCCGACGAGGACGGGGACTTCGGAGACCGGTTGGACGTGGTCAACATATCCATAGGCGCGGACTACGGCATCTCCGGTGGATACGAGGTGGAGGTCTACCGCAACGCGGTCGACGCCGGCCTCGTGGTGGTGGCTGCGGCCGGGAACGGATGGAACATCCAGTTCATCACCTCGGACCCCTGTGCGGCCGAGGGGGTGATCTGCGTCGCGAACTGCCATCACGACGGCCTGCCCTACGAGGGCTTGCGCGTGGACGCCCCTGAGAGCCTGCAAGGGATCTACCTGGCGCGTCGATCCAACTTCGGGCCGGATCTCACCGAGGAAGATCTCACCGGTGACCTGGTCCTCGCCGACCCACCCCTGGGCTGTGGGGCCCTGGTCAACGCGGAGGTTGTCGCCGGGAACATCGCGGTGATGGACCGGGGTACCTGCACGTTCTGGGAGAAGGTCACCGCCGCGCAGGATGCCGGTGCGATTGCGACAATCGTCGTCAACCACCAGGGTGGGATCCCTCCGAAGATGAAGTGGGACGGCGACACGGTGACCATCCCGTCGGTGATAATGCGCCAAGTGGACGGCGACCTCTTGAAGGCGGCCCTCATCGAGGGGACAACCGTCACCGTGACCCTGAAGAAATGGTTCACCGCGTACGTGGACGACAGGACGGGCTGGATCTCGGGATCATCCTCCCGGGGGCCGAGCCGCCAGGCCGGCCGGATCTGGCTCAAACCCGACATCACAGCGCCGGGTTCCCACATCACGTCCGCGGCTGCGCGCAGCGGCGACGGCGGCTCCTCCAAGAGCGGCACCTCCATGGCGAGCCCCACGGCCGCCGGGATCATGACGCTGCTGCGCCAGGCTCACCCCCTGTGGTCCCCCGCCGAGCTCAAGGCCTGGGCGATGAGCA
>CAZNWW010000227.1:0-6670 GCA_964576155.1 uncultured Myxococcales bacterium
AGCTCCAGGGCTGAGGAGATCGGTATGGATTTTTTAGCAAACGAGATCATGGGCGTGACCGTCGAGCAGATGGGGTACGCGTTCCTGGCGGTGCTTGCGGGTTTCATGGGGCGGTGGCTGTCCACCTATCTCCTCGCGTACATGGCACGGCTGGCCTCGAAGACCCGGACCCAAGCCGACGACATCCTCGTGAGAGCGCTGTCGAAGCCTCTGGGCTGGGCCATGGTCCTGGGCGGGATCCATGTGGCGCTGCGCGTGCTGCCGCTTCCCACGGAGCCGGTGAACGTCGACCACTTCGTGCTGGCCCTGGCAAAGGGCTGCTCCGTGGTCCTGATGATCTGGTTCGGGATTCGCCTCACGGACGGGGTCTTCGGCCGCTGGGCGGAGAAGGCCACCGCAACGGACTCCAAGCTCGACGACCAGGTGATCCCGATCCTGCGCCGCACCATCAAGGTCTTCCTGATCCTCCTCGGACTGGCCATGGTCCTGCAGAACATGGGCTACTCCGTGGGCAGCCTTCTGGCGGGCCTCGGCATCGGTGGCGCGGCCATCGCGTTCGCGGGCAAGGACACCCTGGCCAACCTCTTCGGCGCGATCGTGATCTTCCTGGATCGTCCCTTCGAGATGGGTGACTGGGTGGAGATCGGAGACCTGGAGGGCACCGTGGAGGAGGTGGGCTTACGGACCACTCGGATCCGAACCTTCGCGAACAGCCTCATCACGATGCCCAACGCGAACCTCACCACCACCCCGATCAACAACTGGTCGAAGATGCAGAAGCGGCGGATCAAGATGACCATCGGGGTCACTTACGACACGCCGCCGGACAAGGTCGAGCAGGCGGTCCAGGCGATCCGCGATCTCATCGCGGGATACGACGATTTTCGACAAGACTTCTGGATGGTAAATTTCAAAGGATTCGGGCCTTCTAGCCAGGATATCTTCGTGTACTGCTTTACCTCTACCACGGTCTGGGTCGAGTTCATGGACGCGCAGCAGCGGTTCCTGCTGGACATCTCCCGCCGGTTCCAGGCGCTGGGCGTGGAATTTGCGTTCCCCACACAGACCGTTCACGTCGCCACTCTACCGGAGCCCAAGGTCCCCACTGGCGTGATGGGCTGATCCAACGTACAATCTCATTCGGTAACCGTTGCCCTTGCAATTGGAGGTCTCCATGTTCCGCACATTGTGGATAGCGTTGGCGTTGCTCGCGATCGCCTGGGCGCCGGTCGGCTGCGACCAGGACAATCCGAAGAAGGACACCAACCAACCGGCGGAGGACACGACAGCTCCCCCCGACGACACGGTCATCCCCCCGGATGACACCGTTGGCCCGCCCCCCGACGACACGTTGGGGCCGCCCCCCGACGATTCTGTCGTGCCCCCGCCCGAGGACACGGTCGCGCCGCCCAAGGACACGGTCGAGCCCCCCGAGGACACCATCGGCCCACCGCCCGAGGACATCGTCGAGCCGCCTGATGACATCATCGACCCCCTGGACGACGTCGTAGAACCCCACGAAGACACCATCGAGCCGCCCGAGGATTCGATAACACCCCCCGACTGCGTCGTGGAGGGCGAGATGGGGTCCAACATGATGACCCCCATGGAGTGCTGCGAAGGCCTCGACGCGATCTCGGTCTCCTTATGGGATCCCGCGACTCCTGACTGCGGCTTGATGAGCGACGTCTTCCTCTGCGCCAAATGTGGCAACGACCACTGCGAGGACGAGTGGGAGAATCCCTGCAACTGCGAGGCAGACTGCCCGTTCCCGGGCCCGGGCGGCGACCAGGCCCTCTGCGCCGAAACCGGCGGGGCCTGGACCAGCTGCGGATCCGGCTGCGGCCCATGGTCCTGCGGTGAGCCCTTCCCCGAGATCTGTCCGGCGGTCTGCATCCCTCAATGCGCTTGTCCTGCGGGTGACGGCTGGGACTCGGAGGCAGGCTGCGTCGCCTGCACTTGCGGCGAGTGGTTCGAGACCTGGGCCGCGCTCCTGGCCCAGGTCCAGGCCTGCCAGTCTGCCGACGACTGCGTGGACGTGCCTGGGACGTCCTGCGGCTGTACGATGAACTACGTGGTCAACGAGTCCGCAGACCTCTGGATGTTCTGGCAGCTCGGTGAGGCCATGGGCGATGCGGGGTGCAGCCCCTTCGTGAGCACATGCGCCTGTCCCTGGGCGGACGGCTTCAAATGTGAGAATGGAACCTGCGGCTGGAATTTCCAGTAGAGAAGGGACGATAGAAATGGCGAAGCGATTCTGGATCGGGATGGTCGGCCTCGCGCTCTTCGGGGCGACGGCTTGTGATGGTGGCGGCGGCGGCGGCGGGGACAGTCCGCCTCCCCAGGACACGATCGAGGAGGTCGCACCGGATATCGTCGACGTGGCCCCGGCGGACACGCCGGTCGAGGTCACCACGGACGTCGTGGACGCTGTCGAGCCGCCGGACGTTGAGTCTGAGACCGTCGAGGTCGTCGAAGAGGTAGCGGACATCACGGATCCGGACGCGGCGCAGCCCTGCGCGACTCACGTCGAGTGTGATGACGGCGATCCCTGCACCGGGGACTTCTGCGAGGACGGGATCTGCACACACCAGATCAAGGACTGCGGCGACTCGAACGAGTGCACCGCTGACCTCTGCTCCTCAGTGACCGGACAGTGCAGTTACGAGCTGGTGGACTGCGAGGACGGCAACGAGTGCACCCTGGACTCCTGCAAGCCAGCGACTGGCTGCGAGTACATCGAGTTGTCGGATTGTTGTCCCCCTGACACCGTGGCGGAGTGGAGCTTCGAGGACGAGATAGCGGGCCTCGAGGTAACGAACATGCAGGTTGATGAGTCTCCGGACGTGACCTGGGCGTACAGCAGTCAGCGTGCATACTCCGGGGAGACCAGCCTCTACTTCGGGGACCCTGCGACCCTGACCTATTCCTCGGGACACCGGGTCCGGGCCATGGCCCTCCTGCCCCCGGTCACGGTCCCCGAGGGGTATGATTCAGAGCTGCGGCTCATGGTCTGGCCTGACGTCGAGGAGGCCCAGGACTGGGATACCTTCACCGTCTACGCCGTGGTCGGTGAGCAGCGCCTCCCCGTCCTGGTGAAGACCCTCCAGACCAAGTACGAGGAGTGGAACGAATTGACCGTCTTGCTCAACCCCTTCGCAGGGCAGACCGTTCGCATCGGGCTGCACTTCGACTCCGTTGACGGTGGCGAGAACACCGGCGAGGGGATCTATGTGGACGACATCCGCGTGGCCGCGCGCTGCCCGATCCCGGAGCAGTGCCTCGCCTGGGTGGACTGCTCGGACCAGAACGTCTGCACCGCGGACGACTGCGACGGCGTCTCCTGCGTATACGACATCGACTGGGATTGCTGCCTGAGCGAAACCCACTGCGACGACGACGACGTGTGCACCATCGATTTCTGCGGGGACGAGGGCTCGTGCATCCACTACGAGGTGGCGCCGCCGTTCTGCTGCTACTCGGACCTGGACTGCGACGACGACAACATCTGCACCGACGACGACTGCTTCGACGGCGCCTGCTTCCACAAGCCCTCCACCGCGGGAGGCTGCTGTGAGGAGGACATCGACTGTGACGACAGCTCGTCGTGCACCATCGACACCTGCGAGGACTCCACCTGCGTCTATGTCAACACCTGCTGCTACGCCGACGAGGAATGCGACGACTTCGACGACGTCTGCACCAACGACTCCTGCGTCGCCGGCGCGTGCGTCTACCAGGCCACCGGGGTCGACGGCTGCTGCATACAGACGTTCTTCCAGGACGACTTCTCCGAGGATCTGGGCTGGACCTACGATCAGAACTGGGAGCAGGGTCCGGCCACCGCCAGCTCCGGGTCGACCTACAACAACGACCCGGCGTCGGACCACAGCTCCAGCGATGACAACTACATCGCCGGCGTGGTCATCGGGGGCATGGCGCCCACGTCCCTGGGCGGGTTCTACTGGCTCACCTCCCCTGCGATGGACATCTCATCGGCCCAGACGCCGCATATCTCGTTCTGGCGATTCCTCAACAGCGACTACCTGCCGTACATGCAGAACAAGGTCGAGGCCTACAACGGCAACACCTGGGTCAACCTGTGGCAGACCGGGAGCTCTCCGGGTTGGATGGATTCAGCCTGGACCTTCGCGGACTATGACGTCACCGCCCAGAAGAACTCGAACTTCAAGATCCGCATCGGGTACAACATCGGCTCCAGCGGGGTCTACACCATCTCTTCATGGAACGTCGACGACGTCACGGTCTTCGACGCCGGCCCCGTCGCTACCTCTCCCATGTGCTGCGTGCAGGATTCCGACTGCCAGGGGATCTACTCCGGTGCGGTGTCCTGTGCCGGTGGACAATGCCAGTCGAACTGACGACGGCTACTCGTCGTCTTCCAGGATCTCCAGGAGTTGATCAGCCTCGATGTCATTGAGGACGGTGGTCTTGCCCGAGGGCCACTTTACCGTGAGGGTGGGGACCGCGGTGAGGTCGGCGAGGCCGAAGTGGAGGACCGCGGAGTTCTGGCAGCCGACCCCGGTACCGCCTTCGACCTGGCGGGCGAGGAGCCGATCGCCCAGATCCGCCTCCACCACGGCGCCGATAGCGTCTCGGTTGGACCAGCCCGAGGCCGCGCCGGGCTGGGCGCCGCCGACGAGGCGCACCTTCAGCCAGTGGCCGCCCTCTTGTTCGTTGAGGAAGAGGCGGTGGGCCACGAGATCCTGGTCCCCGTCGCCGTCCACGTCCGCGGCGGCCGCGCCCCAGCCGTTCAGGTGGAGGATGCCGGCCTCCCAGGTCCCGTCGGTGAAGTTCCCGGTTCCGTCATTGATGTAGAGGTATGAACGGCGCCCCACGTAGACCGATGTGAGGAAGACGTCCACGTCGCCGTCGTTGTCCGCGTCGAAGAGCGTGGAGTCCGAGTGGGTCTCGTCGTAGAGGATGCCTCGGCTGGGGGGCTCGTGTCCGGTGAAGATCCCGTCTCCCTCGTTGATATACAGGGTGGTCGGGTCAGAGAAGTCGAAGAACCGCGGGTGGGCCAGGTTGGGCAGGAGGATGTCGAAGCGCCCGTCCCCATCCAGGTCTGCGAAGCTCGGACCGATCGCGTGGCCGTAGTAGCCCTGCTCGTAGATTCCCTTGACCCCAGCCTCGGCGGCCACGTCCTCGAAGCCCATCCCGTTGCCGAGGTTGTTCCAGAGCTGGTTGGGGTCGAGGCGGTAGTTCCCGACGTATACGTCCGGATCCCCGTCCTCGTCGTAGTCCGAGACGCAGACGCCACGACCGTGCCACAGGGCGCCGCTGATGGGGATGCCCGCGTCTGCGGTGACCTCTTCGAAGGTCCCGTTGCCCTTGTTGTAGTAGAAGAAATCCCGGGTCGCGATTTCTCCGTCGGAAGAGAGTCCATAGCTCGCTGCGTAGAAGTCCAGGTATCCGTCCAAATCGAAGTCGAGCCAGGCCACTCCCTGGGTGTTGGTGTCCAACACCACCCCCGCCGCCGCGGTCACGTCCTCGAAGGTGCCGTCCCCGAGGTTCCTGAGGAGCTTTCCGTCTCCACCGATGGCGAGGATGTCCCGCCAGCCGTCGTTGTCGTAGTCTCCCCAGACGGTCTCACCGCCCGCGCCAGCGATGTTCACGTCGCCGGTGACATTGGTGAAAGCGCCGCCGCCGTCGTTGCGCCAGAGTTGGCCCCCGGAGAGGAGGTCGTCGTCTCCGTCGTTGTCGTAGTCTCCGAAGGCGGCGTGGCCACCGATGGTCGGCCCCTCGCTGGCCATGTCCTGAAACATCGGCGCCGGCGCTGGGCCGTCGGGCTCGAGCTCCGCCCGGGCGATCCAGATCAGCGGTGCGCCCTGGTACTCGAACGCGGACATTGAGCCGAAGCACTCCATGTAGTCACCCGGCGCGTCTGCGATGAGGCCGCCCATGAGGTCGTGTTCCTGGGGGTCGGGGGAGGTGGCTGGCGGTGCCATGCCCACGCGCGCGTTACCCTCCTGGTTCAGGAGCATGAACAGTTCGTCGTACCCCTCGACGTGATGGGTGGCCGCGCTCACGTCGAAGATCCGCCAGCCCGGGTCCGAGGAGACCTCCATCCGGAATGCGGGTCCCACGGCCCAGGGGTCATCGCCCGTGGCCTCGTCGAGGCAGGGGTGGTGCCCCCCGGGGAAGCCCGTCGTGAAGCGGATCGTGATAGCGCCTGCACCACCTTTGCTGTAGACCCAGACGTTCTTCAATGTCCCGGGCGCGGGGAGGCGCCAGGTGGTGAAGGCCCGGAACCAGAACGTCAGTCCGGAGGCCTCGTCCAGGTACTCGAAGGTAGGATTGGTGGACTGGAGCACCGTGGCCGGGTTGTCGTCCCAGGCGTCGGACTGCAGCAGGAGGCAGCCCTCGCAGGACGGCTCCGGCGCGTCCCCGAACGCCTCTGGCAGATCCACCTGCTCCTCGGGCTTTACGTCCTCCTCCGTCTCCTGCGGGATATCAGGCGGGGTGTCTGTCGGGGTGTCCTCGACTGTGTCGTCCGGCGGGGTTGGGGTGTCTGTGGGGGGCCCTTCAGGGCCGAAATCCGAATGCGGTGTGTCCAGCGGGACGTCCGCGTTCACCTCCAGGATGGTGTCTTCACCCGCTTCGCTGCCGCTGTCGCCGCTGCACGCACCGAGCGCACAGATGATCGCTG
>CAZNWW010000228.1:0-4253 GCA_964576155.1 uncultured Myxococcales bacterium
CGCGACTACCGTTCGTGACCGCCGACTCTGCGCTGAACCCGTGGTCGCCGGGGGACAACGTCCAGTTCAGGAGAGACCCCTCCGGGACCGTGACCGTGACGTCGAGGTGCCGGATCGGAGCGGCCTCGCCGAGAGGCACCGCAAGGTCCAATGCAGGCCGAAACGCCTCGCGGTCCGTGAGCTCGTAGTCCAGGATCAACACTGCGTCGCGCCGGGCTCCGACCTGGGTGGCGACTAGCTCCACTACCGACGCGAAGTCCGTAGTGTTGCCGATCCCGTCTGCCTGGGAGAGGTTTCGTGCAAAATTTGGTGCGACGACTTCGTCGCCGCTCGGTATCCGCACCTTATGCTCGTGGATGGTCAACGTCTGGAGATCCTCATCGTACCGGATCCTTGGATCCGACAGTCGCCGAACCGCGTAGTCGGTCAACAACTTGCGCTCGGTGCGGATCCGCGTCGACTGGCGGCCGTCTGCGCGCCAATCGATGGTGATCCGTTTTGACAGGAAGACCTGATCCGACGGGGGGTCCGCGGCGGCCGGCGCGCCCCCGAGCAGGAGGAGGATCAGGAGGGTGGGGAGCCGCCTCATCGGTCATCCTCCGGCGCCAGGAGCACGGGAGTGGTCTCCAGGGCCCGCATCGGCGCAACGACGCGCTCGTAGTCCGCGAGCTGGTCGGCGCCCACGTTACGCGTACGGAACACCGCACGCTGTTCCGTGATCAGCCGATCTCCATCCTCGATTCGTATGCTCCAGGAGGAGGAGCCGATTGGCGTCTCAGCTTCAGCGCCCTTCGTCGGCGAGACGAGGCGGAACCGGCCGGGGAGGCGGACCTCGCCCCGCAGGAGGATCTCTTTCGGGCACGTGAAGGCCAGGCCGCGGGTTCGCTTCGCAGTATCCTTGATGAGGAAGTTCTCCCAGAGGCGCTTGGTCCTGACGGGGTGTCGGAACGCCGGCGGGACGAAGGCCAGATGGCCGTCCCTGTCCGGCGTCACCCATCCTGGTACCTCGACCTCCAGGGTGACATTGAGGGGTTCGTCCAGGTTCTCAATGTTCTTGGGGCTGAGCCGAGTTCTGACAACCCTCGCTGCCGGAGACATGGCCTGAGCGATGTCAAGGATCGGCCGCAAGCGATCTGCCAGCGGACGGCCGATGAGCCCGCGGCGCAGCGCGGTCTCCAGGTAGCCGCTGGTCCGCACCTCCACCCGGGAATCGAGGGTTCCGTCCTTTCGGAGCCTGGAGTCCAGGGTGATCTCCAGTCGGTTGTCAGACGGCTCGAGGGCAGGCGTGGTGCGCAGTACGTCCCCCAGCGGGGCACCCACAAGGTACTGCTGCTCGGACTCGGCGAGGGACCAGGGGTGGCGGCTCCAGGGCGCCCAGGTCGGGTCCAGCATCACGTAGTCGCCGTCGGTGCGCTCCCAGGCCACCACGCAGTGGTTGAACTGGTCAGCGGGGATATCCTCGACCCGGGCCCCGGCCATGGTCATCGCGGGCCAGGTGCGCCGGAAGCCCGCAGCCCGCATCAAGGTCACGAGCATGCCTGCGATGTCCTTGCAGACCCCGGCCCGGTGCTCCCAGGTCAGGAGCCCCGGGTGGAGGGTGTAGCCCTCGCCGCGGATCACCTGGAGGCCGCTGTATCGGATCTCACGCGCCACCCAGCGCAGGAGGCGCAGCACCCGCTCCCGGTCCGTGTGGGTCCCATCCAGGATCTCCACGACCGCCTCACGGAGGGCCGCATCGTGCGCGAACATCGGTTCATTCACCTGGTGGAACCAGGCGCTCTTCTCCCGCCAGTCCGACAGGGTCGCCAGGACCACCTTCGGCACCTCGTTCGAGGGGTTCGGCGCCCGGGGCTCGGAGGCCAGCGCGGGGGCCTTCCGGCGCTGAAAAACGTAGCGTGTGCCGCCTTCCTGTGTTGGATAGCGGTGCACGTCCAGGGGGCCGCCGAAGGTCCCGAAGCTCAAGTCGACCCCGGGGGGGAGGCGCAGATCGTAGACCTTCTCCACCAGGGGGACCGTTTCAGCGAAGAGGATGGAGTCGTGGAAATGGCCACGCATGGGGGGTACGAAGCGCTCGGGATCCGCTGGGGGGTCGTCGCCGAGGTAGGCGATGCTGAACCCACGGCGCTCGAGCACCCACTCCACGGTGTCTCCGGGGAGGAGCCTGGGGAGTTGGAGGGCGAGGGCCCGGAAGGGCCAGTAAATATGGTGCAGGGACGCGGGGACATCCATCGCCGCGGACACGTCCACGACGACGAGCGTGCCTCCCTTGCGATGCACACGCACCGACACGGGGAGCACCTCGTTGGCGGCGGGATCGTACCCCAACCACAGAACCGCCAGGTCCCGCCCTCCCTTCACAGTGAGGACGCGTTCGATGCGGTGCTCCGTGGTGAGGCTCGTGCCGCTGGACTCCACCTCGACCAGGAGGCCGTGGAACAGCACGGCACGGTCAGCCCCGCCCGCAGTCAGTCCGTCCAGGCCCCGGTTGACGACCGCGGTGACGTCAGCTTCGGGTAACGGGATCACCCGGCCTTCGGCGGTTGCGGCGGTGAGGAGCATGGTGGTGATGAGGATCCAGCGCATTGGGACGAGTCTAGATTGATCGGTTCAGCGCCGCAAGCGGCGGAGCTAGAGATGCAGGAGGAGGTCGTACGACGAGCAGCCCGCGTTGTTTCCGACGCTGATGAAGAACTGGCCGGAGTCGTCTATCGCCGGGCAGTTCGGGCCGAGCTCGAGATCCAGGTCTGCCCCGTTGCTCTCGCAACGCCAGCCCGAGACGGGACCGGTGAGACCCGGGACGCCGTTGAAGTCCAGGACGGTCCAGGTACAGGCAGCGTTGGCGGTGAGGACGCTCTCCCACACAGACCCATCGGAGCAGATGTAGACGGCCTCGACGGTGTAGGGCTGCTCCGACCCCATCTCTACGTGGGCTACCGGGTTGATGTAGGCCCACATTTCATCCATGGCGCCCATCCTGTACCAGTCGATCTCGGCTTCGATCATGGCTACGATCTCTACCGTCGACTCCGGGTCAGAGTCCGGGAAGGTGCCGAGGTCGAAGGCCTGGACCGGGGCGTCGTTGGGTTCGTAGTTGTCGTGCGCGAAACAGGCACAGGTCCCATCGAAGCAGAGATCCCCCGGAGGGCACTCGCCGCAGTCCAACTCGAAGCCGCAACTGTCGTTCTCAGGGCCGCAGACCGCGCCCAGAGTGAAGCAGGTCTTCGGCGCGCAGCCGTCGGTGACGTGGAGGGTGCCTATGGGGACCTTCCCCAGGCTCGACGGGTAGGTCAACTCGGCCTGGGCGCATCCGACGTCGTCCAGAGGAGCGTAGAAGTAGACGGTGTGATCTCCAGATGCTGCGGGCGCAGTGAGATACACGCTCAGCAGGTCGTCGGTAGTGTCCGGGCAGGTGGCTGGCGCGTCAAGTTCGGTGCAGGCACCCGGGACATCATCGATGCCGATGACGAGTTGACGATTACAGCCGTCGCAATCGTCGGGATTACCGAGGGTCCAGTGCAGGGATACCGGGAACTGCTGCCCGGGCGCGGCAGACCCGGCAGGGCCGCTCTGGTTGATCTCCACCACGCCCACTTCCATGATCCCGGCTGCGCAGGTCGTCTCGCACCCGCCGTCCGGCATGCAGGTCTGGCCGTTGGGGCAGGACCCGCAGTCCAGGGGATGACCGCAACCGTCTCCCCAGCCTCCGCATTCGAGGCCCATGTCCGCACAGCTCGCAGGCGTGCAGTCCCCGCCGACCCGCAGGACCCCTGCGGTCTTGGCGCTTCCGAAACCGGCAATAGCTGTGTCGCAGTCGATCTCATGGAGCAGGGCCGCTCGGACCGGGTAGGATCCGGGGGCGCCGGGGGGGAAGAGGAATCCCCCGACAGCGCCTTCGGCCGGCGCATCACAAGGGGGCAGCGGTCCCAGGTCTCGGCAGAACGTCGCCTGGTCTCCGAGCCCCACTACCAGTTGTACTGGTTGATCGTCGGCTCCCGAAGTGAGGCCGGCGCGCCAGTGCACTAGGCTCACAACGGGGCCTTCCGCCACCTCCAGCACGGACCCGGTCCCATCCAGAGAGAGATCCTGTACTTCGAAGAGGGAGCCCGAGCAGGAGCCCAGGGACTTGCACTGGCCGTCGGCGTCGCAACGCTTCGATCCGGTGCAGCCGCCGCAGTCCAGGAGCCCCCCGCATCCATCCTCGAGTCGGCCGCAGGTACGTTCGTGGGCTGCGCAACTGGTCGGTGAGCATTGCG
>CAZNWW010000228.1:4263-6665 GCA_964576155.1 uncultured Myxococcales bacterium
CTGACCGCTTGAGGCCACCCTGGAGATACCGTTCCTCGGCGTCGGAGCAGTCGTAGGCCGAATATGCCTGGGCCTGTAGCGCCCGGGTTCCCGGCGTCTCCGGCGCATTCAGGAGCGTGGCGTAGGTCCCCGAGTCGAAGGCGGGACAGGTCTCGGGGACGCCGAGATCCTCGCAACCGAAGGGTACACCATCCAGGCCGAACACGATCTGCCGCTCACAGTCCGGGCAGGCCGCGCGGTTGCCCAGGGTCCACGTCAGGGTCAGCGTGAGCTGCGCGCCGGGGTTGACATCTGCGGCACCCGGCTTGCCGTTCAGGAACACACCGGTGACCTCGAACACGCCGGGATCACAGCCTCCGGGCGAGACACAGGTGCCGTCTCCGGTGCAGGCGTCGTCATCACCGCATGGGCCCGGCGCGCAGGTCCCGCCGCACCCGTTCTTCCAGGCGCCGCACTCTGGACCCCAGGACGAGCAGGTCGGATCTGCGCAGACCCCGGTCACGGTGAGCGCGCCGACGACCTGCCGCGGGGCCTCATGGAACGCAGCCTTCGCCTCAACGCAAGATGCAACCGGGATGGCGGCGACCTCGAGGGAGTACTCCCCTGCCTCGCCTGGAGCCACAAGGAGATCCGCGCCGATCCCCGGGCTGGCGTCGGGACAGTCAGCCGGCATACCGACCTCCCAGCAGAGAGCCGGCACATCACCTGCTCCGAGGACGACGCATTGCGCGCAGCCCGGGCAACCCTCATTGCCGGAGGCCGTCCACTCCAACAGGACCGGCACGTCTTCGCCGGCACCCGCCGTTGCCTCTTCCGAGTCCCCATCCACCCCGAACCGAACGACCTGGAGCGCCTCGCCTTCGCAGCCCTCGCCGCCGTCCGGCGGCGTCACTATCTCGTCGGGTATGTGTTGGTCAGGGAACTCTGTGTCGAGGGCCGCAGTTTCCAGAGATTCGTGGACGTCATTCGGAGAAATATCGACTCCGGAGGTGGGAATATCCTGCACCGGGCCTGTCCCCTCTCCTGCGCAAGCAGAGGCGACGAGCACAATAAGTACGGGGGTCTTCCGAAGCATGGCTGTCCTCCTTGGTGGCAATCGTTCCAATTCTACGCTGGATTCGGAGGATCTGCCACCTTTGGGTGACAGGGAAGGTTAGCGTCTTGGGGGGGTCAATCCTGCTCGAGGATATTGAACTCCACCCGCCGGTTCTCGGCGCGGCCGTCCGGGGTGCTGTTGTCGACGATGGGCTTGTCCTCCCCATGGCCCACAGCGACCAGGCGTTCGACCTCGACGCCCTTGGAGACGAGGTACTTCATCACGGCAGCGGCCCGCCTTTGAGACAGCCGCTGGTTCGCCTTGGCGCCGCCGCGGTCGTCGGTGTGACCCTCGACCCTGACCTTCTTGATCCGCGGGTACTGGATGAAGACGTTGGCCACCTGGTCGAGGAGCTCGAAGGAGCTCTTCATGATCGTCGCCTTGCCCGTCTTGAAGTTGACCTTCTCCAGGATCTCGATCTTCTCGGCCTTGATCTCGACCATCGCCTTGTCCGGGCAGCCGTCCTGATCTTCGATGCCGTTGAAGACCTCCTTCTCCAGGGGGCATTTGTCCTTGGTGTCCGGGATGCCGTCGCCGTCGTTGTCCGGGTCCGGGCAGCCGTCCTTGTCCTCCCAGCCGTCTTTGTCCTCGGCCTTGTTCGGGCATTTGTCCAGGCCGTCGAGGATGCCGTCGCCGTCGTTGTCCGGGTCCGGGCAGCCGTCCTCGTCCTGGAAACGATCCTTGTCCTCGGCCTTGCGCGGGCATTTGTCGTCTGCGTCCAGGATGCCGTCGCCGTCGTCGTCGGGATCGGGGCAGCCGTCCTCGTCCTGGAAGCCGTCCGGATCCTCCCGCTGGCTCGGGCACTTGTCGACCTCGTCGTCGAGGCCGTCTCCATCGGTGTCGTCCGGCGGGGTGTACTTCGGCCAGAACGCAACTTCGCCGAAGACGCGGTAGCCCACAGAGCCATAGCCCCGGGTGAACGCGCCGCCGCCGCCAAGGCCGAAGGTCAGCCCGTTGTCCATGACGTAGCGCATTCCGAGATCTCCCTCGATCCGGTTGTTGTTCGCCTCGGAGTAGAACGTGCTGACGCTCGTGTAGGAGTTGATCTCACCGATCGCATAGAGGTTCTCCCGCCAGAGAGGGGCCGTGAGGCCGCCGCCGAGGTGGAACTCATCTTCCACCTTGAGGACCGACAGCTGCTGGTCCTTGCGGATCCGGTAGCCCGTGTTGAGGGCCAGCTTCCATCCCTTGACGTACATGTCGAGGATCAGGGTGGGGGTGAAGGTCAAGCCGGCCTCACCGGTGAAGTTTCCACCCATCGCGGTGGGGAAAGTCAGCGGCAGAGCCACGCCGATCCCGAAGCCGA
>CAZNWW010000229.1:0-6657 GCA_964576155.1 uncultured Myxococcales bacterium
CTTCTTCATGGCGGAGTGGCGGGAACGTCTCGGTTGGCGCGCGGTGCTTATCATGATCATCCCCTACTGCATGATCCACTTCCCCAAGCCTGCACTCGAGGCCGCCGGCGCTATCATCGCCGGCTCGGTCCTGGGCGTCCTCGCGCTGCGGACCCGATCCATCTGGGGCGGCGTGGCTATACACATCACCGTGGCGTGGACCATGGATCTCATGTCGCTGTGGCAGCGGGGCTGGTTCAAGACGCTGGGAGGAGAGTGACGCTGCTCAGTCGGCGAAGGAGTAATCCTCTACCTTGGGGCCCCGGCGCAGGATGAAGTAGCTCACGAAGAGCCGCCACTTCGGACCCACCGCAGCGTAAGCCTTCCCGAGATAGAGATCCTCGTCGTCCGTGTAGACCTTGACCAGGTAGTCCCGCAGGGGACCAGGGTTCCAGGCGGGATTACGCGGGGTGTCGTAGTTGATCAACACAGCGTTGGGGTAGAGGTCGTCCACCTCGTCGTCCCGCACAGGGTAGACCCGGAAGAACGAGTGCCGGTGCACCGCACCGCCCTTGATCACCTGCTCCCAATGCTCCGTGACGCCGCCGGGGGTGATGGTAACGTTGTAGCCCCCGATCTCACCAGCGCCCACCATGGGATCCTGGAAGAAGCCCTTCTGGAACCGTCGGATGCCGAGGAGCGGGGTCAGGTCCAAGGTATTGAAGCCGTCGAACTCGTACCCGACGAGGGCGTCGAAGTCCGGCGGGCTGCCCTGGAGGAACAGCTTCGCCAGCGCGTCGTTATCCAGGGTGCAGAGCTCGGCGTAGCCGTAGCGTGAGTTGTTCTTCATGATGCTCTCCTCTTATCGGGTCCTAAATCCGGCCCTCAGTCTGGTACCAGCGCAACGTACTCTCGAACGCCATGCGCGAGTCCAGGTACTTGAACTTGTAGCCTGCCTTGTGCAGCTTCTCGTTGGCGTAGGACCAGTCCTCCTTCAAGTACGCGATCATCGCGGGCTCCACCGGCGGCTTGACGTGCAGCACGTCTCTGGTCAGGTGAAACACTCCCCAAAGCACGGGCAGGAGGCCGGTGATCAGCTGCTTGTAGGGGACCGGCGGGAGCTTGAAGAAGGGCTTGCCGAGGATACGGGCCAGGGCCTGCATGAACTCGACGTTGGTCATGATCGTGTCGTCGTTGAGGTTGAAGACCTCGTTGACTGCGTCCTTCCGGTCCGCCAGGTAGATCGCGGCGCCCGCGACGTCCTCGACGTGGATGAAGGGGATCCGGCCCGTGAAGTTCGACGGGATGACCACAACCGGCATGTCTATGGGGGCAGTGAACATCGCCCGGGCGCCGTAGCCGCCCCGGGGCCCGTAGACCGTGGTGGGGCGCAGGATCGTGTAGTCCAGGAGGCCCTGCTTCCCATAGTCCATGATCAGGAATTCCTGCTCCCACTTGGAGCGGATGTAGTCGTTCTCGGGCTGGGGGGCCAGCTCCTCGTCGAAGGTGGGCACCTTCCGCGCGGAGGGAGAGCCGTAGACGCCCCCCGCACCCCACTGCACGAAGCGCTTGAGCTTCGGACTGGTCTTCAGCACGTGCTCCACGAGGTTCCGGGTGCCCTCGACGTTCACCTTGCGCAGCGCCTCCAAAGTCGCTGAGTAGCTGAAGATCGCAGCCAGGTGGAACACGTAGTCCAGATCACCTGGGAGAGTTTTCACCGAGCCCGGGTCCGTGAGGTCGAACTCGATGGTCTGGTCGGCCCAGCCCCGCACCAGGGTCGGGTAACGGCCCGCTACCACATCGTCCTTCTCCCAACCAGACGGGTGGTCCGCTGCGATGATGTGGTGGCCAGCCGCGCGGAGCTGCTCTACCACGTGGCTGCCGATGAACCCGCAGGCCCCTGTCACCAGGGAACGCGGGGCCTTCTTCTTCTTGGTCGTCTTCGATGTCGTCTTCGACGTCGTCTTCTTTCGGGGCGCTGCCATGGCACACTCCTGTTTTCTTGAGTTCCCGGCTACTGTAATTGGTTGAACCAATTCTGTCAACCGAATTCGACGCGTTGCGTTGTAAGTTTTGCGTTATTGGGGTGCGTCAGACTTCGCGGCGGCGCCGCCGGAGAACGATCGGGAGGGCCAGGAAGAGGAGGAGGAACGCTGCTCCCGTGTCCGAGCGCGTTCCCATGTCGCAATAACAGCTCTCCTTCGGACCGCCGCCCTCCACATCGAAGGGCTCGGGGTTGGGCTCGGCGAGGAGATCTGGTTCGGGCTCGGCTTCGGGCTCAGGTTCGGGAGGAGAGTCGTCGCAGGTGTAGAATGTTCGATCGTAGACCGCGCAGATCCCCGCTAGATCGTCGGGCTGGGGCTCGTGGGGATTATCGTCGCCGCAAAAGATGTCGCCGTCGGAGCACATGATCGGTGTCGGCTCAGTGGCATCGCATTCCTCGGGCGACGGATGATCCAGTCCGTAGACGTGCCCCAGTTCGTGGGCCGCGGCGTAGCGGTAGTCTACCAATGGTTTGGCCTCTCCATCCTCGCAGAGGGAGAAATCTCTATCGATCTCGTTGATGTCGATATCCACGTCCTGCAGGTACGCCGTCGATGGCTGGTAGCTCAGGATCGTCAGCATCGCGGCCCCGTGATTATCGTGATCCCAGAAATCGTGGGACACGACGATGCAGTTCTGGTCCGCGCCGGGCATCGCAAAGATCTTGCAGCTGTCATCAACCCCGTCCAACTCCAACCGGACGTCGGTGCAGGGATTGGCATTCCAGAGATCCATAGCGTCCTCGAAGATGGTGAACTCCTGCATCCCAAGGATCGACTCAATGCCCTCCGGGTGGTACTGGAACTTGATGGTGCAAGACCCATCGGCGGGCCAGTGGACTAGATCCCCCGTGTTGTTGACGTAGTAGACCCAAGCCTCCGCAGGGCTCGGGATCAGAAGGAGGGTTAGCATGAGTGCGACATTGGTCCTCATGCGGTCCTCCGACGTCGCGTCATGACGACGAACCCGATCAGAAGAGCCAGCAGCGCCGGACCCCCGGCTGACCGCGCACCAGCCGTGCAGCTCGGATTGGACTCGGGGCCCGGCGGCTTATCCGGGTCGTCCACCCAGAGATCCAGCTTCTGGACCTCCTCGCAAGCCGGGGCCTCGGCCCCGATCGGGTAGAGGTCGCAGACTCCTGAGATATCGTCATGTGCGAGGCTCCGCTTCATGGTCTCGCCGAAGATCGACGACTCGTACATCGTCGACTCGATCACGTTGCTGTGGTCCAGACCGATGATGTGCCCCGCCTCGTGGGTAACGGTGTTCTGGATGTCGATGTCCCCGGGATTCCAGTCCGGTCCCCCGGCGGTGAACTCGTAGTCCTCGGCGTTGAGTTCGATGTCAGCGTCGAAGATCACACCGCTCACGGGATTGTAGGTCACGCTGGTGAAGGCCACCGGGCGCTCGGCGTAGGGCCAGTCCTCCTGGAAGATCACGATGTTCGCGTTGCCGCCGTGATTGGAGTAGCCGATCCAGGCCATGTTCGTGACGCCGCCCCAGATCATCGTGAACGTAGTGCACTCCACCGCATTCCAGGTCTCCAGGGCAATGCGGATAGCGTCGATGTCCGAACCATCCTCCACGTCTTCGGATCCATATACTTGCGCGTAAACCACGTGGCAGGGGTCGGGCCAGCGGAGCCCCGCTCCTTTGGACGACTTGGACTGCACCCAGGCCGACGCGGTGGTGGACCAGGTCGATATGGCGACGAACGCCAGACCTGCTGCGAGGGTGCGGGTGCTCACCGGGCCGCCCCACCCTTCAGGAGGTCACGGAATGTGTCCTCCCGTATCCGATCGGGGGCGCCATCGGCCGGCTGGCCTACGAAGTGGATGGCGCCGAGATCACGGACCAGGAATCGACCCTTCGGGCCGTCCTGGAACCGGAAGACCCCCTGGGCCATGCCGGTGACCACGTAACCGCCATCCACTGCATGCAGGCAAAGGACTAAGTCCTGGCCACGCTCGAGGCGGGCCTCGCCGGGCACGATCTGGCCCAGATCCGCGGTCTCACCGCCGAGGGTCAGGACCACCACCTCTGCTGCGGCTGATCCCTTGAGGGTCTCCCGCACAGCTATCCGATGGCGCGTGGTGATCCGACCGCGGTCTTCATCCAGGATGGCCTCCGACGCCACGACCTCACCCAGGACCACGATATCGGACCGCTCCAGAAGCTCATCCACGGTCATCGGTGCGAACACCGCCGCGTGCACCGGGGGTGCAAGAGCAAGGAGCAGAAGGGGAATCAGGAGCGGACGCATGGGGTACCTCCATCGCCGGAAACGAGCCCGAGTCACCTCGTCATTGTAGAGTGTAATTTGCCATAAGTCCCCCTGCCAGCCCTTTCGGTTCCGCTCCGCGGTTGGAATCTCCACTTGCCCGCATGGGTTACACGTATTATTTTACTCCGTTGACTTTTGTATTGAACAAGTTCGATGGAGTTTCGGAGGAACGGATGGTCAAGGTAATTCGGGAAGGCAGCGACGAGGCGAAGGCACCGAGCCCTGGTGAGTTCGAGGCCATGTTGAAAGAGTCGGAGGACGCGGGATTCGTCCTGCCCGGTGAAATCGTGACCGGCACGGTCGTCCGTGTCGGTCGCGAATGGGTGTTCGTGGATCTGGGCGGGAAGAGCGAAGGCGTCATTGCGGTTCAGGAGTTCGCAGGTGAGGAGGATGACGAGATCACGGTGAAGGTGGGCGACGAGGTCGAGGCCACGGTGCTCACAACCCGTGGCGGCGTGCGCCTCTCGGTGAAGCTGCAGAAGTCGGATCAGAACATGGACGTCCTGCGAGACGCCTACGAGAACGAGATCCCGGTCGAGGGTCGCGTCATCGAGACCAACCGGGGCGGCTTCAGGGTGGACATCGGTGAGCAACGGGCCTTCTGCCCGATCTCCCAGATCGACCTCAACTATGTTGAGAACGCTGACCAGTTCATCGGCGAGACCTACCACTTCCGGATAATCGAGTTCAACCTGGAGCAGGGCAACATCGTCGTGTCCCGCCGGATGATCCTGGAGCAGGAGCGCAAGGCCATGGCCGCACAGGTCCGAGAGGGACTCAAGCCCGGTCAGATCCTATCGGGCGTCGTCAAGAAGCTCATGCCCTTCGGCGCGTTCGTGGACATCGGCGGCCTGGACGGCCTGGTCCATATCTCTGAGATCGCCTGGGAGCGCATCGAGAACCCCGCAGACATCATCGCCGAGGGACAGCGTGTCCAGGTCAAGGTCCTCAAGTTCGAAGAGGACCGCGACCGCTTGGCGCTGAGCATCAAGGAGGCCACCCGGGATCCCTGGTCCACGGTGGAAGAGCAATTTCCCATAGGCTCCCTCATCGATGGCCTGGTGACCCGCCTGGAGCGTTTCGGCGCGTTCGTTCGCGTGACCCCCGGCATCGAAGGTCTCGTCCACATCTCGGACATGACCTGGGCCGGCCGGGTGCGTCACCCGTCGGACCTGATCTCCGAGGGCGACACGGTCAAGGTACAGGTGCTGAAGATCGACACCGCCCAGCGCCGCCTCTCCCTGGGAATCAAACAGGCGGACGGCGATCCCTGGTCCGAGGCGGCCGAGCGCTTCCCCGTGGGCAGCATTGTGCAAGGCACCGTAGAGCGCATCGGCGGCGGTGGAGTCTTCGTGAATCTCGCCCTGGGTATCACTGCCTTCCTGCCGGGCTCTCTCGCGGGCTTGAGTCAGGGTGAACCCCTGGGCAGCACCTATCGGCCCAGCAAGCAGGTGAACCTCAAGGTCAAGGAGATCGATGTAGAGCGGCGCCGCATGACCCTGGAAGCCGGTGACGCCTCCGGCGGCGAGGAGCTGCGCGACACCCAGGCCTACATGAGCCAGCAGGCCAGGCAGCAGCACCAGGTGGATGATGGTCCCGGCTCCTTCGGCAAGCTCCTCGAGCAGGCCCTGAAGAAGGACCCCACCCCCGATAAGGACTGACTAAAGGGGAATGTTGCCGTGCTTCTTGGTGGGGCGCGGCTCGTCTTTCTCCAGGATCGCCTCGAGAGCCTTGATCAGGGTCGGGCGGGTGTCGGATGGACGGATCACGTCGTCCACGTAGCCCCGCTCCGCGGCGTAGTACGGCGTTGCGAACCGGTCCCGGTACTGAGCGACCAGCTCCGCATGCTTCGCCGTCTTGTCCGTGGCTTCCTTCATCTCCTTGCGGAAGACGATATTCACGGCGCCGTCGGGACCCATGACCGCGATCTCTGAGGACGGCCAGGCGAAGTTGTAGTCCGCGCGTATGTGCTTTGACGACATGACGTCGTAGGCGCCGCCGTAGGCCTTGCGCGTGATGCAGGTGATCTTGGGGACGGTCGCCTCGCAGAACGCGTACAGGAGCTTTGCACCGTTGCGGATGATGCCCCCGTGCTCCTGGTTCACGCCCGGGAGGAAGCCCGGTACGTCCACGAAGGTTACCAGGGGGATGTTGAAGGCATCACAGAAGCGAACGAAGCGAGCGCCCTTGGTGGACGCATCGATGTCCAGGCAGCCGGCCAGGTAGGCAGGCTGGTTCCCCACGATCCCCACCGCGTGACCGGCGAGGCGTGCGAACCCGATGATCAGGTTCATGCCCCAATGGGGCTGAACCTCCAGGAACTCCCCGTCATCCACCACGCGGGTGACCAC
>CAZNWW010000230.1:0-6655 GCA_964576155.1 uncultured Myxococcales bacterium
TGGAGTTCATCCGCGAGAGGATATACTACGATCGGCCGGCCTCCCTCTTACAGGACTCGATATTTGGTTGGTTGGACCCGCTCTGCGGACCGGCCAGGATCTATCCGGACAAGAACATGGCGGTGTACGACCTCGCCAACCGGGTCACTGTTCCGGGATCGGAGCGATGAGCCGACTTATGAAGAACCGGCGAAAGGACCTGCTGGCCATAGCCGTCTACTCCATCTTCGCGGTGGCGCTGTCATGGCCGCTGCTGCAGAACCTCGACACCCATATCCTCGGTGATCAGGCACATCCGGGCCTGAGAGGGGACTTCTTCTTCCTCTACACCTTGCAGCACAAGCTCGGCTCGGACGCGGAAGGTGAGTTCCTCCACACGACGCTCATGGGCTACCCGGACGGGATCCCTCTTGACCCGGTGGTGGGCTACTCCCTGCACCTGGCTGCATTCCTCCCCCTTGTCGAAGCGCTGGGCACCTTCGCCGGACGCAGCATGGACATCCTGATTGTGTTGGTGCTCAACGGCCTGGCCATGCATCTCCTGGCCCGGGAGCCCTGGGGGAGATCGCTCTGGCCTGTCGAAGCCGAAGCTGGCGGGGAAGGAGGTCCGCCATCTGGCGGGGCGGCGCTGCGGAACGAGCTGTTCGCTTACATGGCCGGGTTTCTGTACGCGTTCGGCCCCTACACATTCCTGAAGCTTCAACAGGGCTTCATCCAGAAGGCGGTGCTGTTCCTGATTCCGCTGGTGCTGCTGTACCTGTTCCGGTTCCTCAGGACCGGCAGGTCGACCCAGCTGGCGGCTTGCGGGGGTCTCCTCATCGGGGTCCTGGCGGTCTATCCTCCCTACGCAGTCTACCTGATTCTATTCTTGGCCCCCCTGGTGCTCCTGGACCGGACGCTGCGGGTCAGGCTCTGGGAGCTGCGCTACAAGGTATTCATCGCCTCAGTCCTGACCGCATTGTTGTTCCTCATGGTCGCTCTGTCGTTGCGAGGAGATCCTCGCCCGATGACCATCGATATGCAGGACTACCAATGGCAGGGCGGGTTCCTGGATCTGCTGCATCCCTTCCGCTGGCACCCCTATGCGCGTACCTTCCCTCTCCCCCCCAGCGCGCTCATCCCGACCCTGCCGCTGGGCTTTCCGATCCTGATCACCATCCTGGCTCTCCTGGGCGCGGTGCTCGGCGTCTCACGGACCCGCGTACCCACCATCTGGGCCCTGCTCACGGTTCTGGTCATGGCCGGACCGTTCTTCTGCTTCGGAGACTGCGACGACCCAGGCGCTCGGCAGTTCAGGTTGCCATTCTACTACCTGGGCCAGCTCCACCTGGGAGCGGTGCTGAAGTTCCCGATCCGGATGTACCCGCTGGTCCTGATTGCCCTGCTCTTCGCCGCTGGTCGGACCCTGATCTTCCTCCACTCCAAGCTCGGCGGCCGCGTCAGCCGGTGGGGCGTGCCGCTCATGGCCCTCGTGTTGGGATTGGTGGTCGTCGAGAACCGCTTGGTCTTCCCCGAGTACCGGCGGTTCATCGTCGAGGAGGCCAGGATCCCGTCTTTCTACGAGGAGTACCGGGGAGACCACGTCGCATTGCACCTGCCCATTGAGTCTCCCAAACCCCACGACTACCTCTTCGCCAGCGCCATGTCACACCACAGCCTGGTCAATGGATACATGGATCATGTTTGTAAGATCACGCAGCCTCCGACCAGCGCGCCGTTGTCGGAGAAGGAGCGCTTCGTCGAGAAGCTGCGGAGCTGGGGGGTGGACTACATTGTCGTGCACCTGGACGGTTACCACACCACACGTCAGCGCGTCTCAGGGAGGCATCAGCGCGTCCCCGGCGAGGAGGTGCCGCGCTGGTTGGAGCAGCTCTGCGGTCCCCCGAAGGTCTATGAGCAGGACCGGATCGTTGTCTACTTCTTGTGAAGCGGATCGGGTTTTCCCGGTCGCAGGTTCCCGGTTCGGTCGGGGTTCGGTGACTCAGCGGGCGTGCGCAGGGAGAAGTAGCGAGCCAGCAGGCGGACAAGGTCCCCGTCGGTGAGCGCATCGGGCGCGGTGAGGCCGGGCCAGTAGAGGTTCCACCCGCCGTCCAGCATCCAGCCAGCGGATTCCTCAGGCGGCGTCGAGCCCAGGCAGAGGTAGCGCACATGCCCCCGGCGACCATGGTCGGGCACCGACTCCAGGGCGTGGGGCGCGTCGAGGGGGTCCAGGGTTGCAGTCTGGAAGTCTCCGTCCAGATAGGCGACCGCGTCCACCGCGTCATAGAGTTCGTACCGCGCCATGGCGTGGTGGATCAGCCCGGCGCCGCTGCCCATGGCCAGGATCCCGACACGCTGAGCGCCGGTCCTGCGTCGGGTGGCCTCCAGGAGGTCCTTGAAATTCTCGGCGCGGCCGTCGAACTCGACTCCACAAGGCCACTCCCCGACACTGCCGCGATCGCCGGCCACGAGGATGAGGGGGAACCCTCCTTCTCCCGGGCAGGGGCTCCCCGCGGGTGGGGGCGGCGTCTTCCCGACGACCGCCCGGGCCACGGGGCCGGACGCCGCAGCGCAGCGGAAGCCGATGCCGCCCGTGTCCCACCAGAAGTTCTGGCGTACGTCCGCGGGGATCAGGTCATCGTACGCGTTGACGAAGCCGCCGCCCTTTACCTGCGCATGTTCACCATCAACCAGCGATCCAACCCACTCCCTGGCGTTCCCGGCCATATCCAGCAGGCCCAACGGGGTAGCCCCCGACGGGTAGCTCCCCACCGGTGCGGAACCCTGGTGTCCGTCGTCGTACTCAGGGGTTCCCCAGGGACGTTCGCAGCTGGCGTCGCAGAAGTTGGCCAACGCGCCGTCCGGCGCGCCTGCGCCCCAAGGGAAACGCCTGCTCTCAGGGCCGCGGGCTGCGTACTCCCACTCGTCCGCGGTCGGGAGACGCGCTCCCACAGCCGCGCAGTAGGCCATGGCGTCCGCCAGGGTCACGCCTGTGACAGGGTGATCGGCCGCACCTCCTCTGATGGTCCCCAGCGGGCGGTAGCCCGAGCTCTTCGCGAACCTCTCGAACTGCTCAATCGTCACCTCGGTCCTGTCCATTGTGAAGGTCGCTACGCGTACCGGGCGCAGGACCTCGTCTTCGTAGCGAACTCGGTCGGCCGGCCCCACGGCGGGCGCGACCCATCGCTCGAACCAGCGGACTCGCTCATCGATCTCCTCCTCGGTGGAGCCCTTCCAGAACACTCCCCCGGGGATGCGGATCCGCACACTGTGGTCGATGCGCAGGGGGACCGTTTTTAGAGCACCTCCTCCCGCTGCGTAGCCGATGTTGATGGCCTCGGGCAGTACCTGCTCTCGGAGATAGACAGTGTGGGTACGCGGCGAGGGCATAGACTCTGTCTTCGGACCCGGCGTCTCGCTGTGGCAGGCTGCCACCGAGAGCGTCATGGCAAGTGTCAGCAGCGTATTCACTTCTCGAATCCACCGCGCAGAGCTTCGATTACAGGCCGGCCCGACTGAGGAGAGAGTTGGATCGTCTTTTTTGTCAGAGCTCATCAGGGAGAAGTATCAGCAGCGTGGTTCGGGGTGTCAACATCCCGAAGTCCGTATCTTCGTCATCGGCGATTCCTCCACCTTCGGGTGGGGATGAAGGACGATGACACCTACTCCGCCATCATGGGCGAAAGGTTGGCGAAGTATGTTCTCGAAGCTGACCTCATCTCGAAATGACCGAGAGCGCTCCGTGACCTACTCTTCGATGCTCCGTGCACAGCGGAACCCGGTGTAGATGGCGTCATTGGCGGCCGGTTTATGGTGCCTCTCGGAGATCCGCGCCTCCTCCAGGGCGGAGGAGAAGCCGCAGCCGCGCATGGTCCGCTCGTCGCCGCTGCATTCTCCGTGTACGATGTCTCCCCGAAACGGTCCTGGGTCCACTCCCAGACGTTGCCCAGGACATCGTGGACGCCGTACCGGTTGCCTGGAAAGGTGCCCACCGGCGCGGACCCGCTGAAGCCGTCCGAGCGCCCCTTTACGGGAAACCAGTGCTTGATGGGCACGTCAGACTTCTCGTCCACGAGGTTCCCGGAGTCGTTGGACGGGGCGGGCCCGTCGCCCCATGGGTAGACGGAGTCGGTAGTGCCGCCCGCCAGGACGTACTCGAACTCGGCCTCCGTGGGCAGCCGCATCCCGATCCACCGACAGTACGTCTCCGCTGCGTACCAGCTCACTCCGTTCACCGGGTGGTCATCGCGGCCGGGCTTGTCCCAGTTGCAGTACCACTCCTCCGCGGCTTCGGTAGTGCCGCAGCCCGGTGCGGGCGCGACGCCTTGCTCGACAGCGTGGCGATACTCGGCCACAGTGACCTCGTATTTCTGGATGAAGAAGTCGCTCAGGGTAACCAGATGGCGAGGCCGCTCGCAGGGGCGGGCTTGACTGTCCCGATCCAGTGCACCCATCCGGAAGGTACCGCCCGGAATGCGAACGAGGTCGTTTTCCCCGGGCCGTCGCTGCGCTCCAGGCATGGGCGCTGGCCTGTCACCGGTCCAGATCCGCTCGGACAGCCGGAAGAGCGGGCTCGTCATACCGGCGCGGACCGCCTTCCTCTCGCACGCCCTCAGCCGCTCCATCTGGGCCGGGGAGAGAACGGTGTTCGGCGTCGCATTGCCGTTGAGGAAGTCGTTCTTCCCGAGCACAGTGGCGATGGTCTCCGGTGAGATGCCGTTGCGCTCGCTCACCCAACCGACGACCTCGTCCAAGTGCTCGGCGCCGTAGCTCAGCGCGTCCCGGACCGCATCCAGGTAACGATCTCGGTATTCCCTCGGGATGTGGGGCGCATGGACGCTCAGCGCGGACCAGATCCGCGCGCGCTCCACGACGCGGAGATCGCCGCGTGACATCTGGTGGGTGAGCCAGGGGTCCCACAGCACAGCAGCGCTCGCTTCGCCTGTGCGCAGGGCCGCCACCGCCTCGTCACCCTTCCCGCCAGATATCACCGAATGGAATGGCACCCGTCCGTTCGGGTCGCCATCGCCTAGCCAGTGATCCAGGAGCAGGTGGGAGGAGGATCCGCCCAGCACCGCGATGGTTCGGCCGCGTAGCTGCCCCGGCTCTCGCACGTCGGAGTCATCGGGCACCACCAAGGCGATTTCCCCGATGACCCCCGGGGAGCCTATGAGGGCCAGGCCCGGCAGACGATCGAGGTGCATGATCGCCGGCGTCTCACAGGTGAAGGAGGCATCCAGCAGGCCGAGGCGCGCCGCCTCGTGCTGGTCCTTGCCCTTGAGCAGCGGGATCATCTCTCCGAGGAAGCCGTGCTCCATGAGGATGTCGGTGCGCAGGAAGATCTCGCCCAGCGCGCAGTGGATCGGCGTAGGCACTGAGAAGCCGAGCCGGAGGCGCAGGAGGCCTCTTTGCTTGCGGTGCTTGACGGGCCTCTCGATGCGGGGTCGCTGTCTGTCCCCGTGGTTCTCCGCCATATCTCGGCGGCCCCTCGGCATTCCGGGACGCGGTGATCCGTGGGGTCCGCGGGGGTCGGGCTCGTGAGATGACAGGACGCCGCCGGCGTATAACGCTACGATCACCCCGGCGATGAGCAGGGCCGAGAGCACGGCAGGCACCAGTAGGCTATGTCGTTGTGCTGGTTGTGTCATTCTTCGAGCACTCTCTTCATCAACAGCATGTTGTGGACAGAAGTGATGACCGTCAATCCAGAGGTTAACCAGACCCGACGAGTCGAGTCAATGGTCAGAAGCGATAGAGGCGTATCTCATCATCTGCGGCGATGGGGGGCCCCAGGGTTTCTTCGAGGAATCGCTCCAGGTCCGTGTCCGGTGGGAACTCGAAGGATAGCCCGGGCGCCACGCGCAGGGTCCGATGAAAGAGCACGTAGTGGATGTCGCGCCGGCGTAGCTCGCTACGCGACAGCCGGATCGCTGCCGCATCGAGCGCGGGGGGCGCGCCCTCTTCGATCTCGGGAAATGAAATAGCCAGAGACCTCATCTGCTCGGGCATGGAGTTATTTTGGAGGCGCCACAGATGTCTGAGAAGGGGGTTCTCGCCGATGAGAACACGCACGGGGATGACCTTGTCCAGGTAGCGGGGGAAGACGCCGTTCATCAGCGGCCGTCCGTGGACGGTCTGGTTACGCAAGTGAACCGAATCCATCACCCCGAAGTCCATCGGCAGGGCGATGACGCCGCCCGCAGGTGAGCAGTCAGCCAGGATCGCCACCACCGGATCCACTGGCAGCTTGTCCGACGAGTCCAGCTTCCATGAGGTCAACATCTCAGCGGCCACTACCAGCGCCATGGCCAGGATTACCCAGCGGGCCCGTCTCTTTCCCATCAGCTCGGCCAGGCGACTCAGCCCCAGCGTGGCGGCGACGCCCAGGGCCAGGAGCGAGAAGGCGAAGATCCTGTGGGGGAACCTGAACTGATCGTAGAAGGGGACATATTGATGGAGGTAGTAGAAGGGGAGCCGAAACCCCCCGTCTCCTCCGAATCCCTTGTGGCGCAGAAGAGGACCCAGCGCGAGGATGAAGAAGAGCAGCGCAATCCCCCACCACTCTCGGCTCCTCGCACCGGCCAGGACCAGCCCGGCCAACGCCAGCAGCAGGATGCTGATGGGTACGTGGGTGTCCGCCAGGTCGGGGCCACTGATCCATGGCAGGTAGGTATCC
>CAZNWW010000231.1:0-6654 GCA_964576155.1 uncultured Myxococcales bacterium
ATCTGTTCGAGCTGCGGGGTCATGTCCCCCGAGTCCACGACGAGGCAGGCCGGCGACTCGGTGAGGCGGGTGGAGAAGCGCACCGCCTTCACGTGATCGTCCAGGGCCCCCTGGAGGATATCGAGCAGCGGCTTCCAGGCCTCCTCGTCAGGCTTGTCGACGTCGTCTTCGCCCTCGGCGGCCTCAGCGTCGGGGAGATCCACGGTGCCCTTGGCTGCGTTGACGAAACCCTTCTCACGGTACGGCGTCGCCATGTCCGCCCAGAGCTCGTCCACGGGCTCCGAGAGCAGGAGGACCTCCATCCCCCTGGCCGCGAAGGCCTCCAGATGGGGCGAGCCTTGCAGGGCTTCGCTGGACCGTCCTGTCAGGAAGTAGATCGACTCCTGCCCCTCGGGCATCCGATCGAAGTACTCCCCGAGGGAGGTCAGCGCGCCGGCCTCCCCGTGGGTGGACTCGAAGAGCGCCAGGTCGAGGAGCGCATCCCGCTGATCCGGCTCCTGGACGAGGCCTTCCTTGAGGACCTTGCCGAACTCCCGCCAGAAGCCCTCGTACTTCTCGCGCTCGTCGTCCCGCATCTTCCCGAGGGTGTCCATCACCTTCTTGACGAGGTTCTTGCGGATGATGCGGACGTGCCGGTCCTGCTGGAGGGTCTCCCTGGAGATATTGAGGGGCAGATCCTCAGAATCCACCACCCCCTTGATGAAGCGCAGATGGAAGGGCAGCAGCTCCTTGCAGTCGTTCATGATGAAGATGCGCTTGATGTAGAGGTGAACCCCGTGGGGCGCGTCCCGCCAGAACAGGTCCATGGGCGCTCGGCTCGGGAGGTAGAGGAGCATCCGGAACTCGGAGGTCCCCTCTGCGCGAGAGAGGACCCGGGTCAGGGGCTCCCCCCAGTCCTTGGTGAGGTGACGATAGAAGTCCAGGTACTCATCGTCCGTAACCTCGCCCTCGGGGCGGGTCCAGATGGCCTTCATGGAGTTGAGGACTTCGTCCTCCCGCACGGTCTTCGGCTCGGCTCCCTCCTTTGGTTTGCCCTCCTCGTCCCGTTCGATCTCCTCCCGCTTCACCTCCATACGGATCGGGTACGAGACGAAGTCAGAGTACTTGCGGACGATCTCCCTGAGCACCCACTCGCTGGTGTAGTCGCGTAAACCCGTCTCCTCGTCCACGTCCTTCAGGAAGAGGGTCACGGTGGTGCCCGGCGCATCCCGCCCGGCCTCGCGGAGGGTGTAGGTCCCGTCGCCGGTGGAGTCCCATAGCCACCCCGCCTCATCGCCGGCTTTTCGTGTCGCCACCTGGACCCGCTTCGCTACCATGAAGGTTGCGTAGAAGCCCACCCCGAACTGCCCGATGAGATCATCCGGTGCGCCGGCGGACTTCGCGGCCTTCAGGGCCTCCGCGAACTCCCGGGTCCCGGAGCGGGCGATGGTCCCGAGGAATTCAACGAGGTCCTCCCGATTCATCCCCACGCCGTTGTCCGAGATTTCGATGGTTCGTGCGCCCGGGTCGGCTGCCAGGCGGACGTGTGGGTCCGCCGACCAGGCCTCCAGATCTTTCTCCTCCAAGGCCCTGAACCGGAGCTTGTCCAGCGCATCGGAGCTGTTCGAGATCAACTCCCGCAGGAAGATGTCCTTGTTCGAGTAGACCGAGTAGACCATGAGGTCCAGAATCTCTCTCGCCTGGGTCTGGAATTCGTGGGTGGTGGCCTTTGCCATGGTGTCTCTCCTCCATATGGATCATTCGTCACGGCCTAAGATATGCGATGGATCGGGGGATGCAACCTGCGACTTCAACGACCGCCTGCGCGGCGGTACTCGGTGTCATTTTCGTGCCGAAGTATTATACTCCACCATTCAGGGAGGAGGGACGGTGAGAATCTTGGGCATCTCGTCTTGGTACCATGACGCAGCGGCCGCCCTGGTGGTCGACGGCGACATCACCGGCGCTGCTCACGAGGAGAGCTTCTCCCGGAAGAAGCACGACCAGTCGTTCCCGTCGAACGCGGCGCGCTGGTGCCTCGACGACGCCGGAGTCGGCCTCGAGGATCTGGACGCCGTGGTTTTCTATGACAAGCCCTTCCTCACCTTCGACCGGCTCCTCGAGACCTGGCACGCCACCGCGCCTGCGGGGCTGGGCCAGTTCCTCCGATCCGTACCTGTCTGGCTGAAGGAGAAGCTCTCCTCCCGGAAGCTGCTTCGCGATGGGCTGCTGGCCCTCGATCGGGGCACCATCGGCACGGACCGGATCCGCTTCGCGGAGCACCACCTCTCCCACGCGGCCTCAGCGTTCTACCCGTCACCCTTCGATGAGGCTGCGATCCTCACCCTGGACGGAGTGGGCGAGTGGGCTACGGCGTCCATCGGCCACGGCCGGGGCCGGGAGATCCGGTTCCTGCGGGAGCTGCGTTTCCCCCACTCCGTGGGACTGCTCTACTCAGCGTTCACCCAGTTCCTGGGGTTCAGGGTGAACTCCGGTGAGTACAAGCTCATGGGCCTCGCACCCTACGGCGACTCCGAGGGAGAGCGCACCGCCCGGTTCGAGGCCCTGATCCGGGAACACATCGCGACGGTCGGCTCGGACGGCGCGGTCTACCTGCACCAACGCTGGTTCCGATACATGACCGCGCTCCAGATGATCCATCCGCCGCGCTGGACCGCTCTCTTCGGATTTCCGCCCCGTGGTCCGGACGACGAGATCGAACCCCACCACGCCGACCTGGCCCTGGCGATCCAGCGGGTGACCGAGGACGCGGTCCTCCGTCTCGCCCGCACCGCGAAGGAACTCACCGGCGCGCGGGTTCTTTGCATGGCGGGAGGAGTCGCGCTCAACTGCGTAGCGAACGGGAAGCTCCTTCGAAGCGGCCTCTTCGACCGCATCTGGATCCAGCCCGCCGCAGGGGACGCGGGCGGCGCGCTGGGCGCGGCCCTGGCGCTGCATCACCTGGGGTACGAGCAGGAACGGGCGCCTGCGGGACCCGGAGACCGGATGCGGCACTCTCTCCTGGGGCCGTCCTACACCGACGATGAGATCGCCAACACAGCCGAAGACCTCGGCGCGGTGTGCCGTCGCCTCGGGGGTATCGAGGCGGCCGCACGAGAGGCGGCCCGACGAGTGGCCGCCGGGGAGATCGGGGGCTGGTTCCAAGGCGCGCTCGAGTGGGGACCCCGTGCGCTGGGGAGCAGGAGCATAGTAGCGGATCCACGGGATCCTCAGATGCAGCGCCGCCTCAACCTCAAGATCAAGTTCCGGGAAGGGTTCCGACCCTTTGCGCCGGTAGTCCTGGAGGAGGAAGCGTCTACATGGTTCGACATGGACGTCCCCTCTCCCTACATGCTCTTCACCGCGGCGGTCCGGGAGGCGCTCCGCGCAGCGGGGACCGTACCGCGGGACGCGGGCTGGCGAGAGCAACTCTCGGTACCCCGATCATCGATCCCCGCGGTGACCCACGTGGACGACTCGGCCCGCCTGCAGACCGTGGGCCCGGATCACCCGACGTTCCGACCGCTCCTCGAGGCCTTCCATCGCGAGACGGGGTGTCCGGTGATGATCAACACGAGCTTCAACGTCCGGGGAGAGCCCATCGTGCGCTCCCCGGAGGAGGCCTATCGGTGCTTCATGCGCACGGACATGGATTTCCTGGTGATGGGGGACCATTTTTTTGAGAAGGCCGAGCAGCCAGGCAAGGATGAGAATACGAACACCGGGCCCGTGGCCCTGGACTGAGAGAGGCAAGGATGGACTTCATAAAGGATCTCTGGGGCTACCTCAGGGCCCGGAAGAAGTGGTGGCTGACCCCGTTGATATTGATGCTGATCCTCCTGGGGCTCCTGATCGTGGTGGGGACGAGCTCCCCCCTCGCCCCCATCGTCTATACGGTCTTCTGATGGGCGTCAGGGAACTGGTCAATCGACACCGCATGACCCACCGTCGCCGCCTGGAGGGGCTCCTCTCCCTGGGACTGGTGCTCCTGATATTGAGCATCGTCCTCGACCTGAGGCAGCTCGTCACCGCCGCGGCCGTGGTGATCTTCCTCAGCCTCGCATCCGAGACGATTTCCACCCTCGTGTCTGCGGCCTGGTGGGGCCTCACGGGCCTCATCGGACGTGTGGTGTCCGGGGTCTTGTTGGCCCTGGTGTATTTCATTATCGTGACCCCCATGGGACTCGTGCGTCGCCTCTTCGGCCAGGGTCCGCCCTCCCTGCGACCCCTCCCCCGTGACGGGGAGCCCGCGCTGGAGGTCCGGGACCACCCCTTCGGCCCTGCGGACTTCGAGCGGCCCTGGTGACGTGGGGCGTGTAAAGGACATCCTGCAACGTCCGGTCGTGGAGCGCAGCCTCCTGCTGATCGGAGGACTCCTCGCCGGGTTGATCCTCCTCGAGGTGGGAATCCACATCGGCTTCGGGGACCGCCTCGAGAATGTCTACAAGATCCCCCAGGAAGAGCTGACGAACCCGAGCATCCCGGGCGTGCCCTATGTGTACCGAACCGACCTCGAGGATTTCACCAACAACCTCGGACTCCGGATGCCCCACGACGTCCCGGCAAAAAAACCTCCCGGCAGCCTCAGGATCCTCCTCCTCGCGGACAGCGCGGGGGAGAGCATCGACGCCGGCGCTGGGACCGAGGACCTGTTCCCCTGCCTCCTCGAGGATCTCCTCCGGGAGCGGTTGGATCGAAAGATCGAGGTCCTCAACCTGGCGGTGCCCGGGCTCTCGTTCGAGCAGGAGCGTCTGCTCATGGAGGCCCGGCGGCGGGACTGGGACGCGGATGCAGCGGTCTTCGCGTTCAACTACAACGACCCCGTGGAGACCGACATGCGGGGCCTCCTGAACATCCCGACCCTCCGCTGGTTCGAGCTGGCAAATGCGGTCCTGCTGGTGCGCTACGAACTCCGTAAAAACGAGGACGAATGGTACGCCCCAGGCTCCGAGGTCTACCAGGATCTGGAGGCATCCTTCGCCGCGCTGGGGAGGTCTGCACAGAGCTTTCCGGTGTTCCTGACGCCCCTGCCCTTGAACTTTCCGCCGGAGCGCCCTCAGCCTCACATCGCGGCGATCACGGACCTATGTCATAGGAACGGGATCCCCGTCCTGGATATCTACAGCCTTGTGAAGAATGACCTGACGGGCTTCATAATGCCCGACGCTGCCAACGACTGGAACCACTACAACGCTATCGGCCACGCGGCCATCGCCGCCGCCCTGGCGGCGCGCCTCGAGCCCCAGCTCCGTCGACTACCCTAGAAATCACCCTTCAGACGCGACCGCCTCTCCGTAGCACCCATGACCCCTTCGCAACGATGGACGCTGATGCCGTCCAGCTCGTCCATACTCATCCCCCATTCCTCGAGGGAGGCCTGCATGTAGGCGAGGGTGAGGGAGAGCGCCTCTCCCTCGCTGGACGCATCCAGGGCCTTCGGGACTGGGTGTCCCCCCGGGGGCAAACGACGCTTCTTGAGGCGGGGCTGGGTCGCAGCGTTCTCTTCCCTGTGGGAGGGGCGTCCACGCCCCGAGTCTTCCCTGTGGGAGGGGCGCCCACGCCCCGATGGCTTCGTCTCCCTGCGCTGCAGCCCAGGCTTGTCCGCCTGGAAGAGGGCCCCCTTCACAGGGATCGCCGCCAGTCGGGCGTTGGCCTCCCTGAGCTGGCGGATCCCCGACACCGCCAGCATGTCCTGGAACCGCATGGCGAAGGGGCTGTGCTCCCCGAGGAGCTGTGTGAAGGTGTCCCGCCCAAGCTCCAGCGCCACCACCGCGGATCCGGCGCGGAGGGTGGCGGAGCGAGGCCCCGGATCCACCAGGGCCATCTGTCCCAGGAGGCAACCGGAGAGGGTGGTGAGGGTGCGCGGACTGTCGCCCACCAGCTTGATCACGTCCACCTCGCCTTCGACCATGACGTAGCAGGACTCCCCCGCCTCCCCCTCCGCGCAGAGGAGCGCACCCGCCTCGAAGCGGAGGCACCGGGCCACGGAGGACAGGATCTCGAGATCCACGGACGTGAGGTCCCCCAGATCTCCCACCTTCGAGAGATCCACGGGCTCCCGGTGCAGCCGCGGTGAACGGGCGGCGGCTGCGCCGAGCGCGGACCGCACGGCCCCGGCGGTATCCCGACCTCGGCCCGCCCCGCCATCGGTGGCTCCCTGCATGCGCTCCTCGATGCGCATGTTCGTACGCCGGATCCGATCCGTGACCTGGGTGATGACCCCGGAGAGGATCGCCATGGCCACCGCCGGCCCCTTGTCCCGAAGGGCAAGAAGCATGGACCGGCTCAGGCAGTAGACCACAGCAGGGCTTTTCGCCATCACCGTGGCGGAGCGCGGCGCGGGGTCAACGCAGGCCATCTCCCCCACCACGTCCCCGGCGGAGAGCTCGGACACCGGGGTCTCTCGACCGTCCGTTCCGGTGACGCTCGCCTGGAACGCGCCATCCGCCACCACTGCCATGAAATCCCCTCGCCAACCCTGCTTGAAGAGAGCCTCACCCGCCGTCAGGGTGCGGCGCTTGAGGTGCCGGAGGAGACCCCGAAGGTGGTCCTCAGAGAGGCCGGCGAGGATGGGCGCACGCCGCAGAGCAGTGAAATATTCAGGGGTTGGCATCGGGCCTCCGGTGAGATTTCATAGGGATTCGATGAGAAGAGTATTCCATGGGGGTCGAGGGC
>CAZNWW010000232.1:0-6652 GCA_964576155.1 uncultured Myxococcales bacterium
CAAAGCCGGTGTAGAGGGCCGGAAGCCAAGCGGGGTCGTCCCAGTCGGCGAAGGGATCGGGGGAGTCCGGCGCGGCGTCGTTGACCTCCGGTGGGAGATCCGGGGGGAGGTCGGGGGAGCTGTCCGAGGCGGCATCAAACGCGGCGTCTTCAGGAATCGTGTCCGAAGGGGCCACTGAGTCGTCCCCAGAGGTACCGGGTTCCCAGGCGCTGCGCTGCTCTGCGCAGGCCGCCAGGGCGGTGAGAACGAGGATGAGGACGGTGGTTCGTGCGTACATCATGATGTTCAGCCGGCTCGATGCCTCCTTACCTGACAGTTGATCATACTAAGTATGGTGGTTTAAGAAAACCATGGCGGCTTCGGATACTGTGGAACTTTTCGAGAACCTCGACCTCCTAGGAACGTACGAGGTTGACCGGGATTTGGAAAGGCTCGAACATCGGGCTGGACAGGAAGGAGGATCCAGATGAAGAGGCAGCTTACGTTGATCGTGATGGCGGGTGTGTTCTTTGCGGGCGCTGCGGCGCAGGCCCAGCCCCTGTTGGTCCCCACGGATCGAAACGTGGGAGCGTTGGCCCTGGAGTACTACCGGGTCGAGGCCAATGTCGTGGACGGCGTGGCCGGCGCGGACGTGAAGATGGGGTTTCGCAACCACACGTCCCGCCAGCTCGAGGCCACATTCATCTTTCCCCTCCCCGACGGCGCCACCGTCGGAGAGTTTCGGATGGAGATGGGCGGAAAGTGGGTCGAGGGCACGGTTCTAGAGAAGAACGAGGCCAAGCGTATCTACACGGACATCGTTCGACGTATGAAGGACCCGGGGCTGTTGGAGCTGGTGGGAAAGAACCTCTTCCAGGCCCGGGTCTTCCCCGTGCCGGCCAACGGGGTTCAGCGTATCGAGATGCGCTTCGCCACGACCCTGCCCCAGGAGTCCGGGCTCTATCAGCTCGTCTACCCCCTGAAGACCGCGCGGAACTATGCCGGCACGACGAAGGACTTCACCTTCACCATGAAGCTGAAGTCCTCCACGCCGCTGCGGTCGGTCTACTCCCCCTCCCACAAGGTGCACGTCAAGCGGAAGGGTGATGACGAGGCCGTGGTGAGCTTCGAGAAGCACGGCGTGGTCTTCAATGAAGATCTTCGGATCTTCTACTCCGTGGACTACAACGACGTCGGGCTGTCGGTGCTCAGCTACCGCAAGAAGGGCGAGCCGGGCTACTTCATGATCCTGGCGGCGCCCGGTGCGAAGGACACTGCGGATGAGATCCCCGGGAAGAAGATCGTGTTCGTGGTGGACACGTCCGGGTCCATGCAAGGGGAGAAGATCGAGCGGGTCAGGGCCGCGCTGGCGTACGCGGTCGAGCGTCTGCGGCCGGACGATGTCTTCAACGTGATTCGTTTCAGCTCCGATGTGGAGCCTCTCTTTCCCGGGATGCAGCGGGCCGACGCGGCATCCCGGAAGGCGGCGCTGGTCTTCGTCAAGGATCTTGAGGCAGCGGGCGGGACCGCGATCGACGAGGCCCTGTCCACCGCGTTGGGCGCGGTCATCGATCCGGAGACCCAGGTGATCTTCCTCACGGACGGAGAGCCCACCGTGGGCGAGACCGATCCGGCGCGCATCGCAAAGAACGCGAGCCTCACGAACAAGCTGGGCGCGCGGCTCTTCCCCTTCGGAGTGGGGGTGGACTTGAACGCAGTCCTCCTGGATCGACTGGCGCGTGATCACCACGGCAGCCCCACCTACATGTCCCCTGACAAGGACATCGAGAAGACCCTGGCAGCGTTCTACGACAAGATCAGCCACCCGGTGCTCTCCAACATCAAGCTCAAGGTCCCGGCCGCGAAGGCCTACGGGATCCTGCCGGGCTCGATCCCGGACCTGTTCCGGGGCGAGCAGCTCGTGATCGTGGGCCGGTATCGCAAGGCGGGCAGCACCCTGATTCGTATGGAGGGAACCCTCGGCGGCAAGAAGAAGACCTACGATTTCGAGGCGAAGCTGCCCAAGGCCGACACGACCTACGACTTCATCCCGCGGCTCTGGGCGAAGCGCCAGGTGGGCGTGCTCCTGGAGCAGATTCGGCTCGAAGGCGAGAAGAAGGCCCTGGTGGACGAGGTGGTTCAGTTGGGCACCACCTACGGCATCGTGACCCCCTACACCAGCTACCTGATCACCGAGCCCGGGTACAACGGTGTACGACCCCGGCCGCCGATGCGGCCCGTTACCACTTCAGGCACCGGGTCCCGGGGCGACGACACCGTGGGTGGAAACCGCCGCCTCGAGGAAAAGGCCAAGGCCCCGGCCAAGGGCATACGCTTCGGCGCGGGCGGCGCTCCCGCCCCGGTAGCGGCCCTCGTGCCCGAGGAATCCGAGGATTCGGCGATCGCCATGGACAAGGACGAGTTCAGGCGAGAGTCGGGCGCCACCGCGGTGAAGGTGGCCAAGAAGCTCAAGAACCTGAAGGAGAGCGACCTCGCCGGCGTCAGCCACGGGACGGTTCGGGTCATCGGCGACAAGACCTTCGAGTGGAAGGGAGATCGGTGGGAGGACGCGGCCGTGCAGGGCGCAGCCGGTAAGCGGATCCGCATAAGGGCCTTCGGCAAGGCCTACTTCGAACTGGCCAAGGCCTCACCCCTCGTCGCTCGCTATCTTGCCCTCGGGGAACGGGTGGTCTTCACCTGGAAGGGGCTCACCATCGAGGTGGCCGAGGACGGCGCAGACGCTGCCCCGGCGGAGCTGAGGAAAGTGCTCTGACTGGAGGGTCGGGGCCATAGCCCCGACTACAGGGGACCATGCAACGTTCCTGCCGCATGGCACTTGCGAATTCCCACCTGACGAGTAGAATCCCTTGTGCCGCGGCCCCTTCGGGCCGCACCGACTCCAGCGAGGACATCCCGATGGCGGATACGAAGACCTACCAGACCGGCGACGTAAACCCTCCGGCGAGGGCCACCGCGGTCCTGCGGATCCTCTATGGCCTCGAACGCGGCAAGCGATTCGAACTGGTCGGCACTGAGTTCACCATCGGACGCGGGGACAAAGCTGACATCACCCTGGCGGATCCGACTATCGCCGAGATCCACGCTATCCTGTATGTGCTCCCGACCGGGGCGCGGCTCCGGGACGCTGGCACCGCTGCCGGGCTCCGCGTCAATGGACGCATCGTGGACGACGAGATAACTCTCAACGACGGCGCACAGATCGAGCTCGGTGGAGCGGTCCTGGCTTTCTCCTACACACCCGCCGAGGCTCAATCCGAGGTGCCTGCCGAGGCGCCTGCAGATCCTCCTCCGCCCCTGCCACCAGGGCCGCCTAGGGCGAACCCTGATGAACCAGCATGGGCCCAATCGGAACCCGAGAACGAGGCTGCGGTCAAGACGGAGACCAGTCCGGACCCGGAGGATCTGACCTTCACCGCGGCCGATGGCGGCGGTCCATCGGTTCGTATCGACACCGGAGAGAAGCGGGTCCGTCAGATCGGCTTCGGGGGTCGCAGCATGCGGCGTATCCGAATCGGTTCCCAGCGACCCCTGGTGACCCAGCTCGTCTCGTGGTTCGTGATTCTCACCGTCGTACTCTCCGCCGGGTGGGTGTTCCAGACGGTCGTCTACGATTCGGTTCGCATCCCGGAGATCAGCTCCCCGGCGGTTGCAGCGTCGTCGCAGGACGAGGGGACCTCGGTCAGGCGGGTGAAGACCAAGCCTCGCAATGAGGACGAGCCGAGCCGCGCCTCCATTGACTACGGGATGGCTTACGCTCCTTCTACGGCCGAGCCCCCGGACAAGGCCCGCCACACCTTCGACGACGCGATGCAGGACTACTGGAACGACAACAACGACGGCGCCCTTGCGACTCTGCGGACGCTCAGTCGGGACCATCCGGACTTCGAACCCCCTGTCGGAGACTCCGTGGACCAGCTCATCGAGCAGGTAGAGACCCAGATCAGGTACAGGGACGCTGTGTCCCGAGCGGCTACTCTCACTGCGGTCCAGACAGCCACGGGGGTGGAGTTGAAGGAGGCCCTCGCCGGCCTCGCCGAGATCCCTCCGACGGATCCACGCTTCGGTCCCATGGCCAACCTCTACCGGCAGAGCCTCCAGACCAAGATGAGAGAGTTCGGGGAGGATGGCGCTGAAGACGCCGTAGACGGTGCCGGCGATGACGTTGATGACGTTGACGACGATGACGATGACGTTGACGACGATGACGATGACGACGACGACGACACTGACGACTTTGGCGACATGGACGACGATCTTGCGGCCATGGCACTGGACGAGGACGGGGAAGTGGTCGAGGAGCGCCTCACCGGGAATCTCGACGGCCGCGTTCTCATGGGCCAGGCCAAGGAAGAGGCACAGCGTCTCTACCAGGAGGGACGATACAGGGACGCGGCGCGTATCTACGGGCTCCTGCGTCTGGAGGATGGTCTGACCAGAGGGCAGCGGGACCAATGCCTCTACCTGGAGCGCAAGCTCCTTCACTTCGGCCTCGTCTTCGAAGAAGGCATCAACCTGGTGGAGGACCGGGCCACCGCACGGCAGGGCATCCGCCGTCTTGAGAGCGCGCTGGCCACGGACCGCATCCTGTTCCGGTTCTACCAGCGGCTGCTGCGGCAGCAGATCTCCAGCGCGCACGCGCTGCTCGCTCGGGACGCGCTGGGGCGGGGCGACCTCGTCCAGGCCGGAGAACACATGGAGCTGGGCATCGCCCGGGATGCGAGGCGGCCCGCGTGGGACACCCTCAGGCCTCAGATCGCAGCCATGGCCATGGAGCATCTCGACAGGGCCCGCTCCGGCCTCGACGTAGAGCCGGCCCGTGCGCGGCGTATCCTCAAGCAGGTGGTCGCGGCTGCTCCCGAGGGGAGCCCGGCCTTCGAGGAAGCGTCGGTCATGCTCGAGGCCCTTGAACGCGACACGAAGCCGAGCCTCCCCGCAGAAGCCACGTTCTGATTCCATCAGTCTGCTGACCCCGGGAGCACGAATGCCCCTACGGATTTTTATACTCGTTCTTACGGTCCTCCTGGTATCGATCTGCGGGTGCCGCCGGAGCGGCCGTCTTTCGACCCCCGACGCCAAGGCTGATGTGGCATCACCAGGCGACCTGGTAGAGAACGATACGGCATCACCCGAGCAGATCGGCGAGGACGGGCCGTCGTCCCCGTCGGGACCAACCATTGCGGAGGTGGTCCGCCTCCCTCTTGCAGACTACGGGCCAGCCTTCTGGATGGAGGCCGAGGTCGGAGATGATGGCCTCCTGGAGGTGATCGTCCGGGCCCGCGACCTGACCAGCCTGGTGGGCTTCGCAGCCCAGGTGACATGGAATCCGGAGCTCCTCGAGCTGATGGAGGTAGCGGCCACTGCGCCCATCGGTGGAGTTGACGCGGTGGCGCGGGGGGTCGGGGCTGGTCTCGGGCCTGGTCGCCTCACCCTCGGTGTGACCCGCTTCCCCAAGGAGGTGGACCCCTGGAACCCGCAGGCCTCGGGTGTGGATCTTCCGGGCAGCGTGGAGATGGGGCGTTTTGTCCTCCGTCCCCTCGCGTCGGGGGACACGGTCCTCCGGTTCAGAGAGGGGCACCGGATGGCGCGTCGCCCGGACTACGCGGAGATCTCCTGCGCATGAGCTGGAATGCAGGTGCGGATCTCCGACGACGATTCTGGTTCCGAGGAGGTGGCGCGATGAGCGTGGTGGTTGCGACCCTCGCTGCCCTCCTTTCTCTCGGCGCGTCGCCCGCACCGGCGCCGTTCCCGGACGGCGGCCGGGCCCGTCTACCGGTGGAGCTCGTCCCTGCCGGCGCGCCGCCGGAGCTGGAGGCCTGGCTGCGGACCGCAGAGGCATTGGAGAAGGAGGCCGCGTTCAGAGGCACTACACTGCCGACGAAGTATGACAACACGTCCCTCGGGGTCCTCGACTTGCGGACCTTGGACGTGTCGGTCCAGGTGTCCCCTCAGCTGCCCGAGTTGATCTGGGTGGAGACGGTGGTCGAGCTCCTCGCCCTCGAGGACGGGGTGGAGGAGATCCAGCTCCGCCTGGATGAGTTCGACGTCTTCCGCTGCGACGACGCGGCCGGTGAGCCCCTCGTCTGCGACTGGACGAGCACCTACTACGGAAAGATCCTCATCGTTGTGCCGCCGGAGCCCCTGGCCGCAGGGGAGACCTTCATCGTGGATCTCGGATACACCGGGCATCTCGACTGTGACGTGGAGTTCATGCTGGCTCCCTGCGGGTTCGGCGAGGATCGCATCTTCGTCACCCACTCGGACTACTATCCCACCCGGCCTGGCGCGTACGACACCTTCTCCGGGGTGCTCAGGGTTTCGGTGGTGGGGGACCTCTCCGTCGGCGCGACAGGGACCTTTATTGGGAAGGAACCCTGGGAGGACGGGGACGGCTACACCTGGATCTTCGAGCACCTCTTCGAGACCTTTCACATGTCGTTCTCTGTGGCGGACTTCACCCGGGTGGAGGGCTACGTGGAGGAGCTCGGGGTGCCGATCTCGGTCTTCGCCACCGGCGACAACGTGGCCAACGCGGGTGCGATCCTCGCGGTGATGGAGGACGTGCTCAACTTCTATTCCGAGACCTTCACTCCCTTCCCCTGGAACAAGCTCGACGCTGTGGTTGCGTTCGGAGTGCCATGCGAGCTCCGCGACG
>CAZNWW010000233.1:0-1016 GCA_964576155.1 uncultured Myxococcales bacterium
CGTGACAAGGCGAAGGTCCTCGCGGCGCGGAACATGGATCAGGAGACACTTCGGGGCGCATCGGGGCGCGTGTCCAATACCATCGTCGGCCGTGTCCTCGAGTCTGGAGAGACAGTGCTCCTGACCGATGCAGGACAGAAGGGAGCCTTCGCACTCGAGGCGTCGGTGGCGGCCATGAAGCTGCGGAGCGTGCTGTGTTCCCCAATCCTGCTGGCCGGCGCGCCCGTCGGCGCCCTCTATGTCGATAACCGCTTTATTCCCCAGAAGTTCGGTCCTGCGGAGGCCCGGATGGCGGAGACCCTCTCTGCGGCTTTCTCCCTCGCGCTGCGACAAACAGAGCAGGAGGCGGAGCTGGCCGAGGCCCTGAACCTCAACGAGGAGCTGGAGCGCGCCGCTGCGGAGCTGAAGGGGCGCCTGGCGGAGGTCTCCGCTGCGCCTGCGGTCGAGGCGCGCATGTCCAAGGTTACGTCGGGCGCCCCGATCTTCCCGGAGATCATCGGGGAGGCGCCCCTCATGCGGCGCATGTTCCACCTGATGGAGCGAGTGCTGGACAAGGACATCACGGTGTTGATCCAGGGGGAGAGCGGGACGGGCAAGGAGCTGGTGGCGCGGGCCCTCCACAGCTACGGTACCCGACAGACGGGACCCTTCGTCGCCGTGAACTGCGGAGCGATCCCCGCCAACCTTATCGAGAGCGAGCTCTTCGGGCACCTGCGGGGCGCGTTCACCGATGCTACCCAGGATAAGGTCGGCCTCGTCGAGGCCGCCAACGGCGGCGTACTCATGCTGGACGAGATCGGTGAGATGCCCCTGGCGCTGCAGACGCGGCTCCTGCGTTTCCTCCAGGAGGGGGAGTTCCAGAAGGTGGGCAGCCATGTAACGCAGAATGTGGACGTGCGCGTCATCGCCGCGACGAACAAGGATCTACCCCAAGAGGTTGCAGAGAAGCGTTTCCGTGAGGATCTCTACTACCGGCTGAATATCGTCCGCATCGTGGTGCCCCCCCTGCGGGAGCG
>CAZNWW010000233.1:1026-6646 GCA_964576155.1 uncultured Myxococcales bacterium
GCGGCGCGAGGACATCGCTGTCCTGGCCACGCATTTTCTGCGTGAGAACCGCCGTCAAGGCCTCACCGGTGCGACGCGCTTCGCGCCCACCGCGCTCGGCCTGTTGGGCAGGTATCGCTGGCCGGGCAACGTGCGCGAGTTGGAGATGGTGCTGAAGAACGTCTCCCTCTTCGCGGACGGGGAGGTCCTCGAGGCGGCGGACTTCGCCCAGTTCCCGCACCTGACGAGCGGGCGGGCGCAGGATCCCTCGGGGCAGGGGCTCCAGCGCTTCAGCGGGCTCACCCTCGGGGAGGTTGAGCGGGAGGTGATCCTCCATGCGTTGGACCGGAACCGGGGCAACAAGAAGAAGACCGCGGAGGAGCTCGGGATCGATCGTCGAACCCTGTACAACAAGCTCGCCCGCTACGGCCAATGAGGGTGGCACACCCCTTGCAAATATCCAGGCCGGTTCGATTGAATTACCGAGGCAAATAACGCAATGAAAGCACAGACACACAGCAGCGAGGCGCTCCCGGATGGTTTCGGGGCGTTATCGGGGTTGCGTGCATTCGGTGCACACAGGGAGGATGAGTGATGAAAAGGTACACACTCTGGTTCAGCACGGTGGCCGCCGCGTTCGTCTTGTTCGCAGGCTGCCAGTCTGAGAACGCCGGCCCGCGGGTCGGGGATCCGGACAAGACCGAGGTGGGGCGGATCTCCCTCGAGGAGAAGCAAATGTCCGCCACCCTCATCAAGGGCAACCTGGAGGTGAAGATCCCGCTGAAGGTTGAGGGGAACAAGACCTTGAAGGGGAGCTTCGAGTTGACGATCCGGCACCTCGACGGGGGCTGGACCGAGACCGTTACGGGGCTCTACGAGGCGGATCCCGGGACGACCACGGTTGCGGCCACCTTCGATCGCTCGCCCCCGGTGGACGGCAGCGGCGACCAGTCGCTCTACGTCCTCGACTACCTGATCGACACCCCCGACGGGACGCTCAAGGGGTATCGAAGCCTCTTCGCGCTCCTGCCGAAGCTCAACGTGATCGTGTACACCCCGAAGAACATCTTCCCCGACCAGAAGAGCCTCGCGCGGGTGATCGTCAACAACCCGGTCACCGACCAGCCCATCGCCAAGACCCCGGTGACCATAGTGCTCATCGACGCCAACGAAGACGAGCGTGAGATCGAGGTCACCACCGACGAGTTCGGGACCGCGGTCGTGGAGCTCGAGTCCGAGGTGGAGGGCGAGATGAAGGTCAAGGCCCTGGTGATAACCCCGGACGGCGAGGAGTCGGCCGAGGGCATCATGCAGGTGGTGCGGGAGAGCCGGGTCCTGGTGACCACGGACAAGCCCCTCTACCAGCCCGGCCAGAAGATGTATATCCGAGCCCTCGCCCTCGAGAAGCCGAACCTGACCCCCGAGGCCGGGCAGGACCTCCTCTTCGAGGTCCAGGATGCGAAGGGCAACAAGGTCTTCAAGCAGGCGGTCCAGACCAACGAGTTCGGCGTCGCCTCGACGGAGTTCACGCTGGCGACCCAGGTCAACATGGGGGCCTACAAGATTATCGCCACCCTCGACGACGTGGCCACCGAGAAGACCGTCACCGTGGATCGGTACTCCCTGCCGAAGTTCAAGGTGACCACAACCCTCGACAAGACCTTCTACATGCCGGGTGACACCATCCACGGCGAGGTCCAGGCCGACTACTTCTTCGGCAAGACCGTCGCTGGCGGCCAGGTCGAGGTGACGATCTACAAATTCGAGGCCGAGTGGACCCCGGACCAGATCCTCACCGGGCAGACCAACGACGTCGGCCTCTACATCTTCGACTACGACCTGCCCGACTACCTCGTGGGGCAGCCCCTGGACCAGGGCAAGGCCCTCGTTCTCATGGAGATCAAGGTCTCCGACCTCGCCGCGCAGAGCGTGACGCAGGCGAAGAACATCCTGGTGACGGACACCCTCATGGACATCGCGCTCCTGCCCGAGAGCGGGACCGTGGTGCCTGACGTGCCCAACAACTTCTTCCTCTTCGTGTCCGATCCCACGGGCGGACCCGTAGCGGGCACCGCTACCCTGACCATCAACGGTGCGGAGTTCGACGAGGACACCCTGGACGTTGGTGACGACGGCCTGGCGCTGTTCACCCTCACGCCCGATGACGACGTGCTCCAGGTGGAGGTCGCCGTGGAGGGCGCCGGGGGCGACACAGCCTCCGCATCCTTCGACTACGACGTGGGCGCGTTCGACCAGAGCGTCCTGGTGCGCACGGACAAGGCCGTGTACGAGGTGGGCGGCACCATCGAGGTCAGTATCCACACCTCCGGCGGCCACGACAGGGTCTTCTTCGACGTGATCCGGAAGAACCAGACCGTGCTCACCCAGACCATCCAGATGGACAACGGCTTCGGCCAGACATTCCTGGACATTGACAACTCGATGACCGAGGACCTGGTCCTGGAGGCCTACTTCCTGTCTGACACCGGTCAGTTCATCCGGGACGGCCGGATCGTCTACGTGGAGCCGGCGACCAGCCTCTCCGTGACCATGACGCCGGACAAGGAGAGCTACCTCCCCGGCGACCAGGCCCTGCTGACCTACGAGGTCAAGGACCAGGACGGTGCACCGGTGCAGGCAGCGCTGGGTATCCAGGTGGTGGACGAGGCCGTCTTCGCGCTCAGCGAGTCGAAGCCCGGCCTCTTGAAGCTGTACTTCCAACTCGAAGACGAGCTGGCAGACCCCTCGTACCAGGTCGGCGCCGGCACCGGCGCCAGCTTCGGCCAGCTCCTGACCCAGAAGGGCGATGTCGAAGCCGGCAGCCCTGACGAGGACTCCTGGCAGGCCAAGGCCGAGGCCTCCCTGGCCGCGCTGGGCGACGTGCCCGCCAGCCAGTCCATGTTCTCGAGCTGGGAGAAGAGCCAGTTCGAGCTGGAGGAGGTCCTCGAGCCCTACCTCACCGACCGCAAGGACGTCATCGTCGGTGACCTGGGCAAGCTCGGGGACGCGGGCGTGTTCACCATGGAGAACATCGACGAGTACTTCGAGAAGCACGTCGATAACTACTTCGACTTCTGGGGCAACCCCTACCGGATCACCGTCACCGGTGAGGAGTCCTGGGACATAAAGATCGTCATCGAGTCCGACGGTCCCGATGAGAAGGAAGGCACCTGGGACGACTGGTCCGCAGAGCTCAACCTCTGGGACGTGGTCCGCAACAAGCACGGCGGCGGCGCCTGGGCCGAGGAGGGAGACTTCAACGCGGCCAACGGCATGGAGCCCCAGGCCGGTGGCATGGACGATGATTTCGACGCTCCCCCCGGTGAGCCGGAGCCGACCAGCGAAGACGGCGAGGAGGAGGGCGGCGACAGCAGCGTCAAGGTCCGCTCCTGGTTCCCTGAGACCCTCTTCGTGGAGCCGAGCCTCATCACCGAGGCCGACGGCACCGCATCGGTGGTCGTGCCCCTGGCCGATTCCATCACCCAGTGGCGGGTCAGCTCCATGGGCAACTCCGCGGACGGCAAGCTCGGCAGCGCCGCGGACGGCATCCTCGTGTTCCAGGACTTCTTCGTGGACATCAACTTCCCGAAGTACCTCACCAGGGGTGACGAGATTGCGTTCCCCATCGCGGTGTACAACTATCTCGAGACCTCCCAGAACGTGGAGATCGAGGTCATCGGGGACGATTGGTTCGAGATGGCCGGTGGCAACACCCTCAACCTGACCCTCGGGCCACAGGAGATCACCGGCGTGACCTTCCCGGTGACCGTGACGAAGGTCGGCTGGCATGCGCTGACCGTGTACGGCCACGGCTCGCAGATGTCCGACGCGGTCCAGCGGATCGTCGAGGTCAAGCCCGACGGCAAGGAGATGGCGCTCACCTCCGGTGCGAAGTTCGCAGGCTCCCCTGAGCCGGGGCAGATCACCGAGGACCACGTGATCGAGAGCGTGGTGGTCCCGGACAACTCCATCGAGAACTCCGAGGTCCTGGTTGTCCAGATTCATCCCGGGTTCTCCAGCCAGGTCGTGGGAGGTATGGACAACATGCTCCAACTCCCAGGTGGCTGACTCGAGCAGACCACGTCGTCGGCGTGGCCAAACGTTCTTGCCATGAATTACATGATCGAGACCGAGACCATCACCCCCGAGATCGAGATGAAGGCCATGGAGTACATCAACGTGGGGTACCAGCGGATCCTCACCTTCGAGTGCGCTTCGGGCGGTTACAACTGGTGGGAGGGTGACGACCCGGGCAACGCGATCCTCACCGGCCTGGTCATCCAGGCCATGACGGACACCATGGAGGTCTACGGCTCCGTGGACGAGGAAGTCATCGCCCGTGCAGCGGGCTGGCTGGCCGATCGCCAGCAGTCCGACGGCTCCTGGACCGAGGACACCCACCTCCACGCGGGGAACGAGAACCTCGGCGCAGGCAGCCTCAGGGCCACCTGCTACATCGCCTGGTCCCTGGCCCACGCTGGGTACCCCAACGAGAAGGCGACCAACTACATCAACAACAAGATCGGCGCGGAGGACGACTTCTACACCAAGGCCATGTGCGCCAACGCGCTGGCCGTGGCCGGCGCCAACGGGCCGGTCCTCCAGGGCCTCCTGTCCGACATCGACGGCGAGAAGATCGTCGAGGACGACATGATCCACTGGGCAGCGTCCGGCTCCACCCTGGTGAACTCCGGCGGCAACGCCGCGGACGTGGAGCTCACCGGTCTGGCCTCCCTGGCCTTCATCGCTTCAGGCGCCTACCCGAGCAACGTCACCGGCGCTGTGAACTGGCTGATAACCACCAAGGATCCGCAGGGCAACTGGGGCTACAACACCCAGGCCACGGTCCTGGCTCTGAAGACCTTCATCGGTGCGGCCACCGCGAACCCCGGCCCCACCGATGCCGCTGTGAGCGTCTACCTCAACGGCGACGTCCTCGGGACCATGGACTTCAACGACTTCAACAAGGACGTCGTATGGCAGGTCGAGTCCTACGCGCTCCAGGTCGGCGAGAACACGCTGGAGCTGGACTACCAGGGCTACGGCAACCTCTCCTACCAGATCGTAGCGAAGCACCACATCCCCTGGGGGGACACGGACATCCCCGCGGACGGACCGATCACCATCGACGTGTCCTACGACAAGACCCAGCTCCAGGTGGACGACCAGGTCACCGCGACGGTCTCCGTGACCGCGAACACCGACGCGGTGCAGGGCATGGTGCTGGTGGACCTCGGCCTGCCGCCGGGGTTCCAGCTCGAGACCGATCTGCTCGCCTCCCAGAAGGCGGAAATGGTGATTTCCGAGTTCGAGGTCACCGGCAAGCAGCTACTGCTCTACCTGGACAATCTCGTCATCGGTGAGCCTCGGGTCGTGACCTACAAGCTCACCGCGCTCTACCCGCTCAAGGCCCAGACCGGTGGCTCCCAGGCCTATGCGTACTACAACGCAGAGGTCAAGGACGAGGAGGAGCCCACCGAGTTCGAGGTGACCGACTAGTCCCTTCCACCCGGGGAGCGGGGCCGTCCCCCCGCCCCCCGGGGTTTCTTCTCCTCAACATCATGCTCAGACACAACCGCATCGAAGTTCAAGCTTGGTACGGCGCGCTCTCTTCCCCCCTTGTTGGGGGATGAGGAGGGCA
>CAZNWW010000234.1:0-6639 GCA_964576155.1 uncultured Myxococcales bacterium
CGAGCGCGCCGCACCCGACGACGCTGAATACAAGGTCAAGAACGCCTACTTCGACACCGTGGAAGAGGTCCGCCTTGTGGAGGGAGTCACCGACGGTCTCTATTGTCTTCTCAAGGATCGGGTGACTGTCTACAACACCGAGAAGCTCAACATCAACTCTGCGGATCTCGAGACGGTGAAGGGGCTGATCTGTTCCCATATCATCGACCAGGGGGCCCGCCTCCAGGTGTGCAACCCCCAGGCGAGAGCCCAGGGGATCCCGATGCCCATCGATCAGGTAGGTTATCTCTTCGAGGTCTGCCGGAACATCAAGAACCAGCTCTTCACCCCGCCGTTCTCGTCGGCGAAGGCATTCACCAACTTTTTCATGAAGCTCTCCGCCTACCCGGGGCTGCAGAATGTTCAACTGCCCCTGGACGTCGCCGCTCTCCAGAAGAAGGTGGGGACGAAGGGCAATATCTGGCGGGTGACGGCGACCGGTAGGGCCGGCTCGATCGAGCGCACCCTCACCGTGGTGGTGGACACCTCCACCGCACGCATCGTCTATTGGAGGGAGTAGCCGGATGGCTCAGAAACTCAAGGCTGTGGATCTCGGGGCCTGGTCCCTCAAGGTGGTGACATTGAACCGGACCCTCGTGGGTACCGGGGTGACCGGGGTAGAGGAGCACCCGATGGCCAGTCGCGGCGACGGCAAGGGCCGGGACCGCGAGGCATGGAAGCTCCTCAGGGAGGCCTTCGGCGAGAAGAAGCTCGCCGGGGAGGCGGTCACCGTTGGCTATCCCGGCGCGCGCGTGCTCAACCGGCGCCTCGAGGTTCCCTTCACCGATCGCAGCAAGGTGGACCAGATCCTCCCCTTCGAGCTGGAGCAGCACGTCCCCTATCCAGCGGACGAGATCGCCGCGGACTACGTCATGCGCAAGGCCGAGAAAGGCAGGACGGGTGCGGATCTCTTCGTGTCGGTGGTGCCCCGGCCGGATATGGAGGAGCTCCTGGGCGAGCTCGAGTCAGCCAAGCTCGATCCCCGTGTGGTCGGCCACCCGCTGATGGCCATGTCGAAGCTCGAGGGCGTCATCCGGAGCGGTGGGAGTTCCGAGCCCATGCTCCTGGTGGATCTGGGCCACTCGAAGACCCTCGCGGTCCTCGTGCTGGGTGGGACGATCCTCGGCATGCGCAGCATCCTCCGTGGCGGCCTGGCCCTGACGCGTCGGATCGCAAAGGGTCTCGGCGTGGACATGGAGGAAGCCGAGCGGCTCAAACACCTGGCGCACCTGTACCCCGCCGGCCGGGGCGAGGAGGGTGAGGGGCGCACCCACGAGGTGGCTGCGTGGCTGCGGGAGGAGCTCATCCCGCTGGTCCGCGACCTCAAGATCCTCTTGCGTAGTGTTGCCCCGGATAACGAGGTTCCGGTGCATATCTTCGGCGGTGGAGCGCGGCTCCGCGGCCTCACGGAGTTCTTCACGGCGGAGCTGGAGCAGCCCACAGAGATCCTCGAGGCGTCCCAACTCAAGATGGTGATCCCCTCGGACCTGGACGATCCCGGGATCGTCCCTGCGTTGGCCCTGGCGTTGGATTCGGTGCGGGGCGGCGACGGCGACAGGATCAACTTCCGGCGGTTGGCCTTCCCCTACGTGGGGGACTTTCGGAACCTCAGGGGTCGAATGGCTTATCTTGCCGTGATGGCCTTCCTGATGGTCGTCGCGTTCATCACGCCGAGCTTCCTGAAGTACCAGGCCATCAGTGAAACGAACGAGACCCTCAAGACCAGGATCCTGGAGTTCTCGCAAGAGATCCTCGGGGAGTCCCTGGAGGACTATGACGAGGTCTCCAGAGCGTTCGATGGTATGCCTGGGGCAGATTCATGGATCGTCTACCCGGACATGACGGGTCTGGAGACCTTCTACGAAGTGGAGGCGGTGGTTGCGTCCATCGACGGGACAGAGGTGGAGGGCGCCGAGGAGGAGCTTCTGCTCCCCGAGGTTGCTCCCGAGCCGATACCGGACCTCTCCCCGGAGGAGCTGGCTCTTCGGGAGTTGGAGGGCGAGCTCCCATCCCCGGATGAGGCCCCGCCGTTGGAGCTGGCGGTTTCCCGGACACATGGTCTTCAGATGACCAAGATCTCGGTGAACATGACCAAGCCCACCAAAGACATCAGCGGAACGGTGGTGTTCAAGGGGGACTGCAGCTCGGTGGCGACCCTGGAGCTCTTCGAGACCGCCATAGGGGAACATCCCTGCTTCCACAACGTGGTTCGCGCAGATCAGAGTGCGCTGACGAGCGACTCGGAGCGCAAGGACTGGCAACGGTTCGACCTGACCTTCAACGTCGCCTGCCCCAATGACGAGGATCGAAAGAAGGATGGCGAGGCCGGCCCGGAGGCTGCTGAGGAGACCCCCGCATCAGAGGCGGGGGAACATGGGCAGGTCCCGGGGACACCCCCCCCGTCTCCGGGTCCGCCCACCTCCTCGAAGCCTGGCTCTCCCGAGCCTGGCGGAGACCCTTCGAAGCTCGAAGAGCGAAGTAGGGCCCCCGATGAAATGATCCCCGGCGTACCGGCCGTCGGGCCTGAAGGCCCTCCCACAGGGAAATCAGGACCGAGGATCCCTCCTCCAGGGGACAAGGGAATCGGGCCTGAAGGCCCTCCAACAGGAGACAAGGGAATCGGGCCTGAAGGCCCTCCCACAGGGAGGGCGCCGGACAGACCGACCGAGGTCGGCCCCGACGGGCCGACTCATGTCGACATCCCAAGGACTACACCCCGTGCAGGTGCGGTGCCCCTGGATAGAGCCGGGCTCTCGACACCTCGAACCGTGGAACGCCCCGTAGGGCGGGACCTCAAGCGGCGGATCCCCTCGATCCGCCCGGGCCAGTAGGGAGGTGCCGATGTCAGCCCTGTCAGGACGAATCGGCTTCTGGAGCCAGCTGGGTACCCGGGAACGCCGCCTGATCTCTGCTCTCCTCGTGCTGCTATGTATCGGTGTGGCGGCGGTGGCGTACTTGTTTATCGAGAGCAAGATCGAGGATCTCGAGATCGAGTTCGAGGAGGCTCAGGCGGCCCTTACGCAGCTTCACCAGGAGGCCCGAACCTACGTGATCTCCACAGAGCGTAAGAAGGCCCTCGAGGCGGTGGTCAAGAAAAACAAGGCCTCCATGATTCAGACCACAATCAGCAAAATCGCCAGCACGGTTCAGGTGACCCAGTTCAAGAACAACGCCGAGACCGTGACCTCCTTTGACAAGGTCATCTCCCGGTACGAGGCGAAGCGGGACCGGCGGCCTATCGTTCTGGGTGAGTACGCCAGTGAGAGCGAGCGGCGGGAGGCGCGTAAGACCACGCCGATTTTCGAGCTGACCCAGGCCATAGACTTCAATCAGGTGGAGTTCCCGGGGCTCCTCGAGTTCCTGAACACCGTTGAGAATCCGGAGCAACTCCGGTACGTCTCGTACCTGGAGTTCCGCAGGAAGTTCGGCAAGCCGCACTTCGTTCGCGGGAAGGTCTCCATCGCGATGTTCATATACGAGGAACAGAAGGGCAAAAAGAAGGAGGAGGAGTAGTATGTTACGCAAACTCCTGGCCATCCTAATCTCCATAGCGCTCTTCCTCGCCGCCTTCACGGTCTTTGCCTTTCTGATGATCCCCGTGGGAAGCATCTCCACATGGGTGCAGTACAAGGTCAACGACTCCAAGACCATTCAACTCGACATCGGGGAGACCGAGCGAGTAAGCCCGGGCACCATCGTCCTCAGAGAGATTTCCCTGGATCTGGATTTCGCGTCGTTCCGAAAGGAGAAGAGGCGGTCCGAGGAGGCCAAGGATGCCGCAACGGCTGCAGCCGCCAAGCATCCCGGTCCGGGAAAAGACGCAACACAGGCGGGGGCCGAGATGGGGCCGGCGCTCAAGAAGGCCCGGGACGCCGCGTTGGCCAGCACCGAGGTCAGCGGGTTCGGCTTCGATCCAGCGAACGGGCGCCTGACAATCGACGAGCTCGAGCTGTGGTTTTCGCCCTTGGATTTTCTCTCCCCGGGATCGTTCTCCGTGGAGTTCAGGATGGATCTGCTGGGTGGTCTCATCGACGACGCTGAGCTCTGGTTCAGCAGCAAGTACGGGTACGACAAGCCGCGAATCTTCATTGGAAAGATCGATAGCCTGGATATAGAAAGGGCCCCGGCGCTGAGCGCCCTGTTCAGCGCGATGTTCCCCTACATCAGGACGAACCTGCTCTCAGGCACCATCGAAGCCGGCTCCGTGCTCCTCGAACCCATGGAGGTCGAGGCGGTGGGTGACGTCGCGGAGGAGGGCGCCGAGACACTCACGAAGTACGTGGGTGAGATCTCCGTGAACCTCATGGACGTCGTGGCCCGCAGCCCGGTGTTCCTGTTGCGGTTCAAGAAGGACGGGAAGAAGATCGCAGAGGAGCGCTTCCGCCTCACGGACCTCAAGCTGGGTGAATGTGACTTCGTGATCAAGGTGTCACCGCCGAGCGAGATGAAGGAGCTCAGTCCGGATCAACGGAAACGCGACGGGATCGCTGTCCTCTTCTCCAAGGGTGTCTGCAGCGGCGAGAGCATGGATATCGCGCTCAGGGAGAAGTCGTACCTGCGCATCCCGGAGAAGGAAGGTCTCAAGGGTGCCAGGGTGAACTTCTGGATCAAGTCCGCCTACAGCTCTGAGTTCTTCCGCGAGGAGGAGAAGGTGGACGGGATCGTGGTGACCCAGAACAAGGCCTTGGACCAGGCCATGCGTTTCAAGGCTCGAGGCTTCAAGCGGGCCCAGGACGTGGATGGTTACTACTGGATGCACTGCGACGGTCCTCTGACAAACGCGAAGTGCAAGCGACGGCTTCCCCCGGAGGAGAAGCGTCGGAAGCAGGCAGCGGAGGAGCGCAAGCAGCGCGAGAGGGACGCGGTCCGCAAAGTTGAGAATGAGAAGAAGGAGGCCGAGCGGAAGGCGAAGCGGGACGCGGATCGGGAGGCCCGTGAGGCACGGAGATCCGAAGGGAAGCCCAACGTGAAGATGGTCAGCCCGCCGGACAAACGTACCCACAAAGACCGCCCCAAGCGTCCGACGCACCCGGGGCCGGATGCGCCGCCATCTCCCGACGACGGGACGATCGTCGAAGAGGAGGGCACCGATGACGAGGGCCTCGAGGAGGAGGGCTACGACGAAGAAGAGGACGAGGGCGAGGAGTTCATCGACGAGGGCGAGCCCCATGACGAGGACGAGCTCCTGGACGAAGAGGAGCCAACCGAGGACGATGAAGGAGATGAAGTCCCGGAGGGTGAAGCAGGTGATGAGGGCGAAGAAGACGAGGACGGCGAAGAGCCCCTCGACGAAGAGATCGAGTAGCGTCGCGTCCCCGCTGTCACCGCGGAGGTGGGATGCCTGATCCTGACAATCGCAACCGACCCGGCGTCGAGTTGCCGGACAGCATCGCAGATACCGTACGTCGGCTGCGTCGTGTCGCCGTGCTCCACGGCGCATGGAGCGTGGTGACCGCGGTCCTCGCCAGCTTGGCGCTGGCCCTCGCCGCTTTCGGGCTCACCATCTCCCTGGCCGCGGCCGGCGTCCATGCCCAGCTCCTTGCTGCCCTCTTCCCGGTGATCCTGTCCGTCTGTGGCGCCCTGGTCGCCTTCGGGATGGTGGTCCTCCCCCTGATTCGCGGACGCGGCGCGGCGGGACACGCAATCCGCCTCGAGGAGGCCAGCGGAGTCACCGGGGATCTCCTCACCGCGGTTGAGTTGCATCGTGGACTGACATTTCGGGATGTGGGTCCACTGGAGGACAGGTGCTATTCCTCGGAGCTCCTCTCCGAGGTGGGTCGTCGGGCCCTCGATCTGCTCCAGCGGATCCCCTCCAGCGTTCTCTATCCGATCCGCCGAGCCGCGTTGATCTCTTACGGGATCCTCGGCCTGGCCGCGCTCCTCCTGGTCTCGGCGAGCCTGCGGCCGGATGCAGCCCGGGAGGCCCTGGCTGCCGTGCTGCAGGTTGGTGAAGACCGGCGGGTTCGGGAGCGGACCTCCGAAGAGGTCGGTGTCGTGCCACGATCCGCCGGTGAAGGCGCCGAGGTGCCGCAGCAGCGCAGGGGCACAGGGCGTCCCTGCGCGGAGCTGGAGGTCACCCTCGTCGATCCGGAATATGCCGGCGCACGCTCCAGGGCGATCCCGGTGAACGGTCGCTTTCGCGTCCTCGCCGGGAGCCGCTTGCTGGTGTCCTGCCAGGGGCCCTATCCGGATGCTCACATCGAGCTGGATCGACGGACCGGGGATCAGCGCGTTCGAATCCCCATGGAGCTCCTGCCGCGACGAGACCGTGATCTGATCTTCGCTGCGGAGATACAGGTGGACGGTCCCCAGGAGCTCAGGCTGCTGAGGCGTCTCGACGAGTCCGTGGGAAATCTCTGGCACGGCGGAGTCTGGGTCTTCGAGATCCTGGAAGACGCGGCGCCGTCATGCTGGCTGGTCGAGCCATCTGTGGACATCGCAGCGGATCGCTCCCGGTCTCTCCATGTATCAGTAGAGGCACGAGACGACTGGGGTGTCCGGCGCGTACTCCTGCGGTACAGGGTCCTGGAGTTCGACGAGGAGGAGCGGACCATCGAGCTGGCCGTTGCAGACGATCAGCGTGACGTGCGGGTGGACGAC
>CAZNWW010000235.1:0-6631 GCA_964576155.1 uncultured Myxococcales bacterium
CGTTGGCCCGCTTGAGAGCCTCCTTGCGGTCCTTGGTCTGCTCTTCCTTCGGCAGGGCAGCGAACGCGCCGCGCCCGGTGAGCGCCACCGCCACCGCAGGCAGGGCGGCGGACAGGAGCACGCTCTGGTTGAGCTGCTTGTTCCGGAACACTCCCAGGTTGGAGCGGCCGTTGGGCTCCTGGTCGATGCGGGTGCGTCGAATGGACACAACCTTGATCTTGTACCGGGCGAGCACCTCGTGGTGACGTTCGTTGAATGCATCCAGCCGGGGGCTGGTGAATCCCTCGGTGGGGAAGTCGCGTGTAACGCGCAGCGGGCAGTCTGCCACGTTGAATTTGAGGGTGTCCGTCATGGGTCGTTCCTTGTCGTCAGGGATTCGTCGACAACTGTGTTCGCGTATAGCAGGGTCAATGCCGCGCTTCAACGTGCAAGCCGCCTGTGCTAGGTTTTGCGGCATGAGCGAAAGAGAGTTCAGCCAAGAAGAGTTGGCGAAGTTCGACGGGCGTGACGGGCGTCCGGCCTATGTCGCCGTGGACGGGCTGGTGTACGACGCGAGCGGATCAGGGCTCTGGCGCGGCGGCAACCACGTTCGGGCGCATGATGCGGGTGTGGACCTGAGTCGTGAGATCACCATGGCCCCACATCCGAAGGATCGCCTGGAGAGGCTGCCCCGGGTCGGGGTGGTCAAGGACCCGGTCGAGGTCTCCGCGGTGGAGCCGGAGCACGTGCCGCCCCTGGCCGCGCTGATCAATAAACTCCACGCCCACCCGGCCTTGGTCCACTTCCCTATCGCGCTCTGCGCCGTGGCCGCCATCCTGAACCTGGCCGATCGGCTCCTGGGCTCCGAGGCTCTTGAGACCGCGGCCCTGGTCAATCTTGTGATCGGCCTCGCAGCTGTGCCCCTGGCGATCCTGACCGGGCTCATGGACTGGCGGTACCAGTATGGGGGACGGCTCACCTCAATCTTTCGCTGGAAGATGGGTCTCTCTTTCCTGCTGATGGCCCTGGGCGCGGCTGCGCTGGGCCTGCGGCTTGGCGCCAGCGGCGTGGCCTACGACGCGGCGCTGACGCTGCACCTGCCCCTGGTCCTCGGTCTGGGTTTCGTCGGCGGCCGCATCACCTTCCCGTCATCCTGAGGAGGTGGCATGAGCGATGACAACAACCGCACGCTGACCAACATGACCAAGATGAAGGAGCGACCCATGGACTTTCAGGAGAGGCTGGCGAGCACGCCCCGCATCGATCCAACTGCGTATGTGGCCCCCACCGCGGCGGTGCTCGGGGATGTCGAGATCGGCCCCGGCGCCAGTGTCTGGTTCCATTGCGTACTCAGGGGCGATGCGAATGCGATCCGAGTGGGGGCGCGGTCCAACATCCAGGATCTCGTGATGATGCACGGCGACCGGGTGGTCGGGAACCACCCGGTGATCGTCGGCGAAGACGTCACCGTCGGTCACGGCGCCATCCTTCACGGCTGCACCTTGGGTGATCGCGTGCTCGTGGGTATGGGCGCGATCATCCTCAACGGGGCGCGGATCGGCGCCGACTCCATCGTCGCGGCGGGCGCGCTGGTCCGCGAGGGGATGGAGGTCCCGGCCGGGAGCCTCGTGGTCGGTATTCCGGCGAAGGTGCGGCGGGAGACCTCCGCTGGGGAGCGGGATCGGATCCGGGACACCGGCGCTGCTTATGGAGAATACTCCGCCCATTACAGCGACCTGGGCGTAGACCGGGTGCGGGCCCTCCTGCGGACAGGGGAGTCCGAATGATCCGAGGTGACGTCGACGCGCTCAAGAAGGTCCGACTGTTCCTGCTGGACATGGACGGGACCTTCAGCATCGGGCCGCACATGATCCCCGGCTCGGATCGTTTCCTCGTGCGGGTGCGGGAGACTGGACGGCGTTGCCTCTTCCTCACCAACAACTCCAGCGCGGACGCGGCCCGCTACGTCGACCGCTTCGCCCAGATGGGCGTCACGGTCCCGGTGGAGGATGTCCTGACCTCTGGCGCAGCCACCGCGGAGATCCTCTACCGGGAGGGTGTCAGCAGGGTCTATCTCCTGGGCACCTCGTCTCTGGAGGCAGAGTTCCGTAGGGCCGGCCTGACCCTGACTGCCGAAGATCCTGAGCTGGTAGTCCTGGGCTTTGACAGGACCCTCACCTACGAGAAGCTGCGGATCGCCTGCGCGCTCCTACGGGAAGGGCTGCCCTTCGTCGCCACGAACCCCGACGTGAACTGCCCCACGCCTGACGGTCCGATCCCGGACGCCGGGTCATTCATGGCGGCCATCGAGGCCTCCACCGGCCGTCGCCCGGACCGGGTCATCGGGAAGCCGAACCCCGACTTCCTGCGCGGGGCCATGGCCCTGCTGGGGGCGAAACCCGGCGAGACTGCGATGGTCGGGGATCGGCTGTACACCGACGTGGCCTCGGGCAACGCCGCGGGGGTGCTGTCGGTGCTCGTGCTCTCGGGAGAGTCGGATCTGGACATGGTGGAGGGCTCTGAGCACCAGCCGGATATTGTCGCAGACAGGCTGGAGACGATGATCCCCCATCTGGACTGAAGTTCTAGTAACTCTGAACCAGCTCGTCCGTCTGCTCTGACAGCCACTCGTGCGCCTCGGAGCCAGCCTCTTCGAGGCGGTGTCCGGTGCGCTCGAAGCCGTGTCGGGCGCGGGTTCTGGCGTGATCTACGGTGTTGCGGACGCCCTGATCGAGGGAGTCGCGCATTGGCTCGGTCAGGGATGGGGCAGGGGGCGTGCCGGGCTCGGGATTCCGGGCAGGCGCCACGAGGACGCACCACGCCACGGTACCGAGCAGGGCGAAGAGCAGCAGGAGTCTGAACACGGGCGCCTCCCATAGGTTCATTGACCTGCCAAGTGTAGCCTCAGCGAAGAGGTCGGACAAAAACCCGAAAAAAAGTCCTCCCGGAAGAACCAACCCGGGCTTCGTTCGTAGTGAGGTGCCGTGCGGCGGACTGACCGCCGAGGTTCCCCAGTGTGGACGGAGGCTCGAGTACCGATGATTTCCAAGATAGCGAAAAGCGACGAGAGGAAGCGCACGAAGCTGGAACTCTCCCTGGTTTCCCCTCCCCGCAGCGCAGAGGATCAAGAAGCCCTGGTGCGGGCCATCGTGCGATGCATGCCCCGGCTCCGTCGCCAGGCTCTGGGCCTGTGCCGCAACGGTACGGAGGCCGAGGACCTGCTCCAGGAGACCATGGTGAAGGCGCTTCAGAACCTGGAGCAGTTCCGATCCGGCACCGAGCCCGGACCGTGGCTGTCCCGGATCCTGCGCAATACGTTCTTGAACACCCGGCGCAAGGCACGCACGAGCACCCGGCTTCTGGACGAGTACCGGTACTACAAGGTGATCCGAGACGGGAAGCAGGATCGGGATCCCGACTACTACCTGGTGGACCGGATCCTGGCTGCGCTCCGCGAAATACCACCGGACTTCCGGCGCTGCATCGAGCTCTGCGACCTCTCGGATCTCACGTATCGGGAGGCTGCGGGGCGCCTGGGCATCCCCATCGGCACGGTCATGTCCCGCCTCCACCGCGGGCGGCGTCTCCTCGGGCGGATCCTCGCCCCTGCCGACGCTACACCTGTGCTGAATTTTTGACGACATCGCCGGGGCATCCTACACTCTCTCTCAGAAGTGTAACTCTCGCGTGGGGGGACCCATGAAGACCTTGCCCCTGATCCTCGTCGCCGCCATCGGCTTCCTCGTCGGAACGGTGGTGCTCGCCGGCTGCGACCGGAGCATGGACGACATCAACCCGGAGCCCATCGCCGACAACAACTACAGCCCAGCGACCGCGTACCCGCCCTTGATGCGGTCGAAGGGTACACCGCCGGTGCCCGAGGCGGGTGAGGACACCACCTCCGGGGGGACGGACACGATCGTCGAGCAGGACGCGGCCGAGGCGGAGGTCGACGTCGAGGTTTTCGAGTGCACCGGTAGCGAGGGCTACTGCACCTGTCTGGCCGAAAAGGGTAACAAGCTCATGTACGACGAATACTGCCTCTGCATGGACGCACCGAGTGTCCCGGGCGGGCAGAAAGAGATCTACTGTCCGTGTTGTACCTACGGGGATGATCCGAGCTTCCCGGAATATGCAGAAGATGGGTGGGAACATCTCTATGCCGATACCTGCTTGCCCCACAATTACACGTCGCCCTGTCAGATCGACTGAGTCTCTTCGCACCTCCCTCAATTTCAACCAGATTGATACACCTCGATTGACACCCTCCTTGCCCCGGGGCCGGCCGGTGTCCATCTATTGAGTGCTTGAAATGACGGGACGTTTCCTTGAAGATGTGCGCGCTCATCATTGGCGCACGCTCGGCGGCGTCTGAACCGGAGGTGGATGATGGAAGACAAGGTCAAGGCAGTGCTCGAGACACTGCGCCCTTACTTGCAGATGGACGGCGGGGATCTGGAGTTTGTCGAGTTGACGGACGAGAAGGTGGTCAAGGTCAAGCTGAAGGGCGCCTGTGCCGGCTGCCCCGGCGCTACCTACACCCTGAAGATGGGGATCGAACGCAAGATCATGGAGGAGATCCCGGACATCACCGCCGTGGAGGCCGTCCCTTATTAGAGATCCACTCCGATCCGGTGGTCAAGCTTCCGGTTCGGCTTCCGGTTCGGCTTCCGGTTCGGCTTCTTCCTTTATTATCGTCTCCGACCGCGGCACGGTGTCCAGCGGCGACATGTGTTCGTGGACGATCTTCCAGCCAGCCTTGGTGTTCCTGACGCACCAGGTCCCCTGTGCGGCCAGTACGATCTCGCCGGCACCGCCTGCCATGGTCCCCCGGGCCTTGAAGCGGAAGTAGCAGAACCCCTCGCTGGTCTCCAGGTCCGTCCGGACAAGCTCGAAGTCAGCCTTGGTCCAGTCCGCCTCCGCCAGGGTGTCCTGGTACATCGTGCTGATGCCCTTGCGGCCGCGCCGGACCTTCCCGCTGGCCTCCACCGCCAGGATCTCCTCCGAGTCCAGGTAGAGCCCCATGATGCCGTCGAGATCCCCCGCTACGAGGGCCTTCTCGAAGGCATCGGTCACGTCGATCATGCAATTGGTCTCCTCCGCCAACGCCGGATGGGTGGCCAGAAGCACCAGTAATGCTGGAACCACGCGTATCATCGTGCACCTCCTCTTGAGTTCACCCCGATTGTTACACATTGCAGGGGCCGGGGAAAAGCGGTAGATTGGCACCGGAACTTCACCGGAGGAAAATCCAGGCATGCGCGCACCCGGCATGTTGACCCTCGTCGCTCTCCTGCTCGGCATCGTGCTGACGCTGGCCGCACCGGCGACGGCGCAGGCTCAGTCGAAAGACGAGGCGATCGCTCAGTTCAACGAGGCCGCGAAGCTGGCCAAGAGCGGCGAGCTCTCTAAGGCCATCGGTATTTGGCTCTCGGTTTATGAAGCGCTCCCGGATAAATACCAGCCGGCGGTCCAGCTGAATCTGGGCCTGGCATACAAGAAACTCGAGCGGTATCCGGACGCCTGGTACTACCTGAGTCGTTACCGGATCTCGGGACCCCGCAACGAGAAGGCCGAGCGCTGGATGGACGAGGTGGAGGCGAAACTCCTCGACAGCTTCCGCCGCGTGACCATCACCTGTATCCCCTTCGGCACAATGGTCGCTGTCTCTACCGATGAGGGCGCACCGATCCACGAATGTCCTCTCACGTGGTGGTTCTCCCCCGGCGAGCACGAGGTCCGTCTCTCGAAGCCCGGCTTCAAGGCTGTGATCAAGCCGATACAGGTGCCTGAAAAGAAGGGTGAGGTGCGGCTATCGGTCACCCTGGAGGAGGAGACCGACGGAGTCCTCGCCATCGTGGGGACCGAGAAAGGCGCGAAGGTCTTCGTGGCTGGTAAGGAGGTCGGGAAGATCCCCTACAAGACCCGCATGAAGTCTGGGAAGTACCGGGTGAAGGTGACCCGGAAGGGCTTGCCGGCGTGGGAGGATGTGGTAGAGGTCAAGGCCGGTCGCACCACCACCCGGGAGCCCAAGCTCAAGCGCCCTCAGATTCCGGTCAAGAAGCTTGTGGTGGACGACCCGGGTGAAGGCGGCAAGCCACCCGCCGCGAGAAGCCAGTGGTGGAAGTGGACCCTCCTGGGCGGCGGCGTGGCCATGGTGGCCACCGGCGCGGCGCTCCACAGCATCGCGGCCCGGGACAACGATGACCTGCGGAAGAAGTACCCCGACGGCACCGCAGACAGCCCGGCGCCTCTGGAGAATCAGCAGAAGTACAACAGCGAATACGATTCGTCGGTCCTGCCGAAGGCCGTCGCCGGCTACGTCCTCTACGGTGTCGGCGCTGCGGCTGCGACCGCTGGCCTCGTCACCTTGATCATCGACATGACCGCCGCGCCCGCGGACAAGGAGGTCATGACCACCCGAATCCGGCCCATGACCCTGCCCGAGGGCGGGGGCGTCACGCTCGGAGTTACATTCTAGCCACCCCTGTCTGTCATCCCGAGCAGGTCAACCGGCATAGCCGGTCGACTTTTATTTCAGAAATACAGCTCCTTCGATGTACATTGCGGTTGGAGGTGCTGTAACCAACATTCGGATGAGCAAGGACAACCCTCCCCCCTTGTTGGGGGAGGTGCCCGTAGGGCGGAGGGG
>CAZNWW010000236.1:0-6620 GCA_964576155.1 uncultured Myxococcales bacterium
CGCCCGGCAGATGCCCATCAAGAGAGAGGTGGCCTTCAAGGTCCTGAACCGCGAGTTCCTCAAGCACCCGGCCAGCGTGAAGCGCTTCATCCGGGAGGCCAGCGCAGCCAGCATGCTGCGCAGCCGGTTCAGCGCCATCGTCCACGATTTCGGCCTGGCCCGTGAGGGCTTCCTGTACTTCACCATGGAGCTCGCCAGAGGCAACCTCCTCTCCGATGCGATCCAGAGCAGCACACTCCTCGACGTGGAGCAGGCCTGCCTGGTGGCAACGGACATCTGCCGGTCACTGGAGGAGGCCCATGGCCACGGCATCGTCCACCGGGACTTGAAGCCGAGCAACATCATGCTCCTGCTCGGCGAGGACAGGGTCCTGGCCAAGGTGCTCGACTTTGGTACAGCGCGGCTGATCGGGCCACGGCAGGGGGAGCGCATCACGGACCCGGGGAAGGTCTTCGGCACCCCGGAGTACATGTCCCCGGAGCAGGCCATGGGCGAGGACGTGGGGCCCGCCGCGGACCTCTACTCCCTGGGGGTCCTGCTCTACGAGAGGGTCACCGGAGTGCTGCCCATTACGGGCAAGACGCACACCCACCTCCTCCTCAAGCAGATCAGGGAGAAGCCCCAGTCCCTGCGGGTTGTGATACCGGAGCTGGACGTGCCGGCGCCCCTGGACGATCTGGTGGCGACGCTCCTCCAGAAGAACCCGAAGCGGCGCCTCGAAAGCGCCCGCGAGGTCCGCCGTGCCCTCGCGGAGATCCTTCACGACTATTTTCCCCACGCATGGGAGTCCAGCCCTGCGGCCTCCCCGCCCACCCGCCTTGTGGATGTGGTGACCGCGCCCGAGCCCAGAGGTCCGTCGACCCTCGCTTCCTTCGGGGCGCTGACCCCGGAGATGATCTGCGACGAGGGAAACCCCGAGGACCTGGGTCGACGAACCCTCGAGCTCGGGGCGGCGGTGCCAGACGAGGAGTTCGTCTCCACAGAGGCTCAAACCGGCAAAGCAGTGACCCGACAGGAACCCAGGGTACGAAAGGGGCCACCTCGGCCGGTCCCTGCATCTCCGGCGGCCTCTGACGATGAGCGCTGGAAACTGCTGCCCGCGGTCGCAATCTTCCTGCTGTTCTGCGTATTGGTCGCGGGCGGCTGGCGGGTCATGCAGTTCATGATGGATGGCCGCAGCACGATCGCTCCCAAGGCGGCGGTGGAGGATAATCCTGAGGTCGAGGTTGAGGTCCGGGAACATGAGTCGGCGACGTCAACGTCAACGTCAACGTCAACGTCAACGGCAACGGCAACGGGAAACACGACGGAAACGGCGAAAGCCCGCCCTGAGCCTGTCGAAGGGGCGAAAGCCCGCCCTGAGCCTGTCGAAGGGGAAACGAGAAGACAGGATCCTGCAGCGAGTCCTGAACCCCCCAACCCCAATATGGAAGGTTTCTTCTTCCTTTCGGATGCTGCTATCGAGGAGAAACCCGACTCAGAGACCGGTGGACAAGCTCCCGGCTCGGATTCTGCTGACGTCGTCGAGGCGGCGGTCTCAGAGGATGTCATCGTGGCGCCGCCGCCCGAACGCCAGCCCAAGCGGCCGCCGAGGGCGGTCGACCCCGGCTTCTCCATGGATGATCTCCAATGACCCGCGCGGCGGTCACCTTCCTCGCCTTGCTCCTGCTGCCCGGCGCTGCCGGCGCCGCGGATCCGCCGGACCCTGCGCAGGCCAACGAGGTTGGCAAGGTCCTCTTCGCCGAAGGGGACTTCGAGAGCGCCCGTGCCCTCTGGGAGGCGGCGTTCGGAGTGGCCCGGGGAAGCGATGAGCTCGCCCTGGCCACCAACCTCGGTATCACCTGCTTTCGTCTGAAGCAGTGGGCCGCCGCGTTCTACTATTTCTCTTTTGCCCGGGCCCACGAGGATCTGGGCCACCACCGGATCAAGAAACACAAGAAGGTCACCCAGGCCCTCCAGGCCCTCCGACGAAAGCTCGCCGGGGACCACGGAAGCCTCGAAATTCGGACCCGGCCCTCCCCGAATGCGGAGGTCTGCGTCGGTGAGTTCGAGGTCACGTGCCGCAAGGCCCCCGCTGACTGGCATCTCACGGCGGGACTCCACCAGGTGCGGGTGGCCCTGGCCGACGGGGTCTCCCTCACGGAGACCGTCAACATCCGCAAGGGCGAGACGACGCGACTCGACCTGCTGATTCCCGGCTCGACCACGGCCCATGACTACCGCGCAGTCAGCGCAGGAGGGCACCACACCTGCCTGATCTCACGGGACGGTGATCTGCGCTGCACCGGGGACAACCGCCGGGGTCAGCTCGGCGTGGACCGGGGAGACTGGTACCATCGGCGCCCCCTGCCCGTGGAGAGCATGGGCCTCCCCATCCGTACGGTCGCAGCAGGGTATGAGCACACCTGCGCCGTCACCGACGCGGGGACGGTGTTCTGCTGGGGTGAAGGCTCCAAGGGACGCCTCGGAAACGGGACGGTGGAGCGACCGCCCAGTTGGCTGCCGGTCCCCGTCGTGGGCCTGCCCTCGGATGCGCGGGGGCTGGCCGTAGGGAGGGACCACGCCTGTGTCGTCCTGGGCACGGGCGCTGTACATTGCTGGGGAGCGAACGATCACTATCAGATCGGCAACGCCGGTGGCGGAACCGCCTCTGCGGTAGCCCTCCCGGTGCAGGAGACCGAGGGCCGGATCATCGCGCTCACGGCGGGCTACGGCTTCACCTGTGCGCTCCATGACGGAGACGAGATCTACTGCTGGGGACGCGTCCCCTCCGGCCCGTCCCACCATCCAGTAGCGCTGGACGGTCTCCCCGAAGGGATCACCGCCGTCACGGCCGGCGACCGCCACCTGGCCTTCGTCGCGGGCGGGTCCCTCTACCTCATCACCTCCAAGGCCGGCCTCCGAAAGATCCCCGGCTTCCAAGGCGCGGTCCACATCGACGCAGCCGGCAACAGGACCTGCGCGCTCCTGGAGGACGGTGCGGTCCGCTGTACCCGCGGAAAGGGAGCCTTGGCGATCAATCCATACCGACCCGGTGACCCGCCCGGGATCGACCTTGCGGTAGGCCCCTCCCACCTCTGCGTCGTCCTGAAGGACGGTCGCTACCGCTGCACCGGAAAGAACAAACTCGGTCAACTCGGCAGGTGATACGGAATTCCGAAGATCAGGATCGAAAGATCACGCAGGAGCCATCGTCAAGGTCGAGGCGCGTGAGGGCGGGATACCCGAAGGTATCTCAACCGAACGGAACGAAGAGCTTGGCGATGGGAACAAGTGAGGTTCGAGCCTGATCAAGGCGATTCCGTACAAGCCAGCACCAGGGTCGAGGGCACGTCTGTCTCCACGGGTTCGAGCCACGTGAGCCCCGCTGCATCAGTCCAGGCACGGATCTCGGCGCGGGTGTAGGTGTCGCCTGCGGTGGTGTTCACCAGCATGTTCAGCGCAAAGATCACTGCGAAATCCGGGCCGGTGCGCTCGTCGTTCGGGACGAATTCCTGGATGACCAGCCGCCCACCGGGGTCGAGGGACGCGGCAGCCCTGGCGATGAGGTCCGCGTTCTCCCGGGGCGCGTTGATGTGGATGATGTTGGACAGAAACACCAGGTCCCAGCCTTCACCGAAGTCGTCCACGAGGTAGTCGCCGGCGATGGTGTCCACCTGCTCGGCCATGCCGGACGCCCTCAGATAGCGCTGCGTCAACGGCAGGACCTCCGGAGTGTCGAACACCGTGGCCCGCAGCGCATCTCCCTGGCGGACGAACTCCGTGGCATAGGCACCCGAGGCACCACCGACGTCCAGGACCCGGCGAACGCCGCCGAGATCGAGGCGCCCCACCACCCCGCCGGCACGCTTCGAGCCGCTTGCGTGCATGGCCGCGATGAAGCCCTCTGTTCGTGCGACGCGGTCCGGACCCTCGAGGCGCTCCCGGACGCTGGTCCCGGCGCGAACCGCGTCGGTGAGCGTGCTCCACGCCCCCCAGAGTTGGGCCGAGTGGAGCAACCCCCCCTGGTAGTCGTGACCGCCGGGGATCAGGAGCGCGCGGGCCGCGTCGTCCAGGACATAGCGCTCTCCGTCCCGGCCGAGGATCCCCAGGGTGCCCAGGGCGTCCATGAGGCGGGCCGTGGAGCGCGGGGCGGCGGCGATGCGCTCGGCGACCGAGGTCGCAGTGGCAGGACCGTCTGCGAGCGCGGTGAAGAGGTCGAGTTCGACCGCGGTGAGGAGGACGCGGGAGTCCCAGTATGCTGCGCGGAGGCGGTTGATTGTGGCGAGTAGGTTTACTTTGCGGTCGGTATGTTGTGTCATGTTTTCTTAACCTTTGGTTTATATCTGTGATGCGCTACCTTTGTAGACCAAGATAGGATCGCTCAGCGGCAGAATCAATCCGTATCTGGAGCTTGTTGAAGGCACTTCGTAGTTCGTAGAGCGAAGTAGGATCGACCGGGACTTTCGGGCCGAACGCTCCACTGGAGCGTTCTACCAGCTTCGCCGGCTCCCTCCTCATCCCCCAACAAGGGGGGAAGAGAGCGCGCCGTACCAAGCGCTAAGTACGGTGCGGTTGTGTCGCAGCAACCAACGTTCGGCTGAGCAAGAAGGGCTCGGGCACATTGGAGGATAGCGAGGCCATGAAGTATACTGCCGTGGACAACACGACGGAGGGGCCATGAAGGTTCGGAGTCTGTTTATTCTGGTGCTTTTGATTCTGGTGGGATGCGGGACATCGGGGAGCGGTCCCGGAGTAGACTCTGCCGGGGACGCAACTGTCGACTCCCCGGCGCCGGACGACACGGCAGGTGACCTTGCGACGGACGCGCCTCCGGAGCTCACGGACACCGCGCCTCCGGAAGACACGATCCCGGAGCTGCCCCCGCCGGAGGACACGTCGGCCTGCCTCGGGTGCCCCGATGGATACTGCGACGAGGACAGCGGGACCTGCACCTGGTGCGACGACCTGGTGCAATGCCTCAGCGCAATCCAGTGGTGCAAGGACAACCAATGCGTGGAGACGCTCTGCGTTCCGGGCAAGCAAGTGTGCAAGGACGCCACCACGAAGCAGGTCTGCGGGGAGGAAGGTGAGTCGTGGGAAGAGACCCCCTGTGAGGAGGGCGAGGCCTGCGCGGCGGCGGTCTGCCAGCCGGTGATCTGCGAGCCGGGCATCCAAACCTGCGAGGATTACATGGTCAAGGAATGCGACCCGAACGGCGTAGGCTGGTTCAAGTACCAATGTCAGCCGAGCTTCGGCTGCTTCCTGGATCAATGTCTCCCGTTGAAGAGCAACCTCCTGGTGATCTTTGACACCTCGAGCTCCATGTGGTCCATCGGCTTCGGGGACATGGTGCCGTGCATCTGCGGCTCCTGTCTGACGCAACCCTTCCCAGCCTGTGAGGACCCGCTCTGTCCCCGGTCACGGCTGGGCCTGTCAAAGTACATCTTTAACCAGTTCTTCGAGGCCCAGGAGATCAAGTCGGTGAACGTGATGGTCCATCACTTCCCCATGCGCATCAAGAACCCGCCGGTGCTCGAGTGCAACAACATGTTCGCGTTCGGCCGGGGCTGGTACGGCATCGACATGATGTCCTCGGACGAGATCACCGGGGACGACGGCGGCAACGTCGCTGCGGATGGCAGCTACTACGATCAGAACCTCCACGAGATCCTCGCTGTGCCCTTCCCGCAGACCTGGTGGGAGCCCAGCCTGGAGATGGCCCAGAGCTGGGTGGACTTCGACGAGGCCGTCGGGCCCACAGAGGAGCCATGCTCCGGCCCGGCGAACTGCCCCGGCGGCTTCTGCGCGTCGAACGACGGTGAAATGGTGTGCTGGTATCACACGAACCCCGAGCTCCGCGCGCTCTCGGGCACCCCTCTGGGGCGGTCGATGTTCTACGCGGGGGAGTACTACCGGAAGTACGTCTACATGGAGGGGCGGCCCTGCGTGGCCGACGGGGACTGTGCCAACATGAACTACTACTGCGAAGACGGGACCTGCCACGACCCATACCGGAAATGCCGGCCCAACCAGATACTCATCTTCACCGACGGCGAGGAGAGCCCCGCTACCACCACCAGCGAATTCCGCAACCCCCGTGTACAGGCGAAGCGGTTCCGATACGGGCTATGCTGCGAGAACGACGACGGCTGCTTCGAGGGCTCCGTCTGCGACGGCGGGATCTGCGATGACTACGACAAGCCCAACGGCGGCGGCGGTGGCAGCCTCTTCATCACCGACACCCCCTGCCGGCTCGAAGCCGCCAATGGTGAACCCATCCAGGTCACCACCCACGTCATCGATCTCTCCTCAGGCGCCGGCGGCGCAGGAAACAACAAGCAGATTGCGGACGACGGCGGCGGGGTCTTCTACAGCGCCACGGACCTCGACCCGGATGACATCCTTGCTCAGATGCTTCTCTTGATTGACGTGAAGGAGAACATCACGATGTGTATTCCGGAGTTCTAACCGCGACCAGGAACCAGAGCCGAGAGCCGGTTACGGACTGAGCAGCCCATCCAGCAGCGCGCCGATATCAACGCAGTAGCCGGTCGCAGCCGGGGTGCCGCCGCCACCGCCACCCAGCATACCCATGAGGGCTGAGGGATCGACACACGCGGCGCCGCCCGCGCAACCGC
>CAZNWW010000237.1:0-801 GCA_964576155.1 uncultured Myxococcales bacterium
GAAGAGGACCTTGCAGGAGCCCTTGGCCTCGATGGGGATGTTGGTACCCCAGATGTAGACCTGCGCGGCCACGGAGTCGTCGCCGATGGTCACGGAGACCTCGGGCTGGTTGTACGTCACGTTGCCCAGGTAGACCTTGTAGGGTCCGGCCTCGGCCACGGGGTTGGGGATGAACGAGCCCAGATCGAGATCCTGCAAAGTGAGCTCGATGAGGCTGGAGATGTCATTGGGCGGCGGGCTGTGGTCGTAGTCCTCGAAGAACTGGTCCCAGATGAAGAACATCACCGAGTCCTGCACCCGTGACCCGTCGGGGTTGTTCAGGTCCATGGGGTACCAGATCGGGGAGTAGTAGTACGACTGGACCAGGAGGGTCTTGAACCCGTTGGGATCCTCGGCGACTGCGACGATGAGGTTCATCCCCTGCTTCGAGAGGATCGGGAAGGAGAAGTTGCCCTCCTCGTCCACGTAGACCGTGTCGCCGTTGATCCGGAACTCCTCGATGCCGCTCACCGGGTCGAACACAGAACCCGTAACCACCACCGAGGGCTTGCCCATGAGGGTGGCGCCGCGGGCAGGGTACTTGATGTTGATCACCGGACCGTAACCGTCTACCGGGATGGTCTCGGTGTCGCAGACGATCTGGTTGTCCTGCAGGCAGACGGTGAACTCCCAGATGCCCTCCATCCCGAGCATCCAGGTCATGTCGGCGACCTCTTCGATACCCTCATCCCAGGGCACGACGACGATGTCCGTCAGCGGCACGCCGTCCACCGGGTTGCCATAGTCGTCCACCGCAGTGAC
>CAZNWW010000237.1:811-1593 GCA_964576155.1 uncultured Myxococcales bacterium
TGAAAGAGACCATCTCGAACATCTTGTAGACAGGCTTGTCCGGGATTGGCACAAGGTCCACCCCCGTGGCCGCGCCGTGGTTTATGGTGAGGTTCTGGGGTGTGAGGACGAAGAAGTCCCAGGATTCCTCCTGGGGCACGCAGATCACCTGGTAGAGGCCGACCTTCTCCCCGGTGATATCGAATCCCTGGATCGACAGGCCCGGGCTGATGAAGACGGCGATCTTGAAATCTTCGGCAGGGATCGCGTTGCCCAACGCATCCTGCGCCTCACAGGACACGGTGGTGAACTCTCCCGCCAGGATTACATTCTGGGTCAGGGTCGTGATGATCTTCTTGGGCAGGCCCGCGGTCACTGTGAGTGTGGCCGGGGTCTGATCCACGGTGCCGCTCAGGGTCTCCATGCAGGCGACCTGGTAGTTGCCCGACTGCTTGGCCAGGATCTTCATCCCTGCGAGCTGGAGTCCCAACTGTGGGTCGACGATGACCTTCGGGGTGGCCTCCACCGGGTTTCCCCAGGAGTCGGTGAAGGCGCAGGTGACCCAGACCGTGGCCCCGGCCTGAACCGTATTGTTCGAGAGGAACGTGTCTGCGTCGACGACTTCGCCGGGGTAGACTTCGATGTAGAGGGGGGTGGCGTCCTTGGCCCAGCCGTCGCCCCAGTCCGCTCTGCAGGCGATCGCGTAGATCCCTGCGGTGGTGAAGGTTACCTCCAGGTCTGCGAGGTCCGCGTTGCCCGGCCCCTCCACGTCCAGGGAGAAGTCAGCCACGACGCCGTCGCTC
>CAZNWW010000237.1:1603-6620 GCA_964576155.1 uncultured Myxococcales bacterium
GCCAGGGTGGTGCCGGCGTTCGCGTAGGTGCTGACCTTGATCGTGGGATCGCCGGTGTCCTCGGGCGGATTGTCGCCGTCATCGTGGCCGTCATTGGGACCGCCACCGTCGTCAGGCTCCACGCCGTCGCCAGGGTTCACGCCGTCGCCGGGATCGCGGATGTCTTCGATGGGCTCGATCCCGTCGCCGGGTTCGATGCCGTCGCCGGGCTCCACCACGCTGTCACCACCGAACTCGTCGGGATCCCCGCCGCCGGTGTCCTCGGGATTCACCACCTCGATGGTGGAGCCGGCATCGTTGGGGCCGCAGCCCGTGACGATCACCAGTGAGAGGACGCAGTAGATCGACGTGATCCAGACGGCACGGTTCATGGAGACACCTCCCCCGGGGTATTCGGCAGAGACATTGTATAGCGCGGGCTACGCGTGATCAATCGGGCAAGGCTCCGGAGTGGTCGTAGGGCAGCCGACGGAGGCGCGTGAGCCCGTCAAGGCGCGAGAGGGACTCGGCAAGGGACGGGTCTCCCACGACCACCACGGCGACCCGTCGGTCGGCCCAGTGTTTTCGGGCAGCCATGTGCGCATCCTGAGGGGTCACGGCTCGTACACGTTCCACGAAGCGATCGAGGTATGACGTCTCCCGTCCGGTAAGGAGCATCTGGATCTGCATGTCGAGGCGCTTCGATGAAGTGTCGAAGTAGAACGGGAAGTGGTTGATTAGCCAGCTCTTCGCAAACTCGACATCCTCGGCTGCCGGTCCGTCGTCGATGGTGCGGCTCAGGAGCTGGAGGCCCAGCGCGATGGCGTCGGCCGCGTATCCATTGGATGGTGCATAATGCATGAGGTGGACCCCGGTGAGGCGTCCCGGCAGAAGGGTCGAATCGACGCCGTAGCTCCACCCGCGGGTCTCGCGGATCTCCCGAACCAGCGGCGCAGTGAAGGTGTCCCCGAACGCGGTATTGCAGACTACGAGGGGGATCAGGTCCTCGGCGCTCCCCGGCGCGGATTGGCGGGCGATACCGACCTGCGCCTGGGTGCGCCCGGGCCGCTCGAGCAGGAGGACGTCCAATGTGTCACGGGGGTCGTCGGGCGGTGGCGTAGCGTGGGGCGTGGCTGCGTCCGGGAGGCAGCACACCAGGGGCATGAGGCGAGCGTCGACCTCCTCCGGGCTGGCATCTCCGGCCACCCCCGCTACGAGGGTGTCTCGCGCCAGATGGTCCCGGTGGAACGCCTGCAGATCCTCCACGGTGAGGCCGGGCAGTTCCGCCTCCTCGCCGCGGACAGGGCGACCATAGGCGTGCCGTCCGAAGAGGAGGCGCGGCACCATCTGCATCAGGATGCTACTGTCTGAGTCTCTGCTGTTGCGCAAAGATTCCAGATGGTTGCGAGACAGTTTTACAAGTTCAGGTTTCAGCAAGGATGGGTGCAGTACCGCCTCGGCCAGGAGATCCATGAAGGCTCCCCAGGTCTCCCGCCGGCAGTCACCGACAATGTGGAGCGACTCCGCACCGACACCGACGGCGAGGTTGCTGCCGAGGAGGTCCAATTCCTCCTGGAATCGTTCCTCGGAGAGGCTACGGGTGCCCCGGAGGAGCATCTTACCGGTGAGCCAGGATCGGCCGGTGTGACTTGCAGGATCCGTGGTCCCGCCGCGCCGGAACGTCAGGTTGACCACCACGTGATCGTGGCGGTGGTTTTCCACGTGCACGACCTTCATGGGGCGTCCTCCTTCGGTCTGTCATCCGGATGGGCGAGGAGGAGCCGCCGGTCCCGTGACGCAAGGTAGACCTCCGCAACACGGCGGACGTCCTCCGCGGTCACGCGGTCCTGCGCGCTGCGCAGCTCGAAGAGTGCGCGGTAGTCGCCCACGGTGGTGTGGAAGTGTCCCAGGCGGTGGGCCCGCGAGCCCACGGGGATGTCCGCCCGGGTCCGGGACATGATGAGTCGGTTCCGCACCCGCTCCATCTCGCGCTCTGACGGTGGCTCCGCGGCGATGCTGTCGATCTCATCGTTCAGGATCCGGAGCACCTCCTCTGGATCGGTGCCCGCGTGGAGATCCGCCTGGACCTCCAGGACTCCGGAGAGCTTGAAAGCACCGCTCCACGCGTCCACCGAGGTGGTCAGCTCTCTCTCCTCCACCAGGATTCGGTGGACCCGGGAGCTGTCGCTGCCGAAGAGCAGGTCAATGAGGGCCCGGAGCGCGGGGATGTCTGTAGAAGCGGCCCGGGGCAGGTGCCAGGCGACGACTACCTTCTCGTTGGTAATGTCAAGGGAGAGCTCCTCCCTGACCTCGCCCCGGTGGGCAGTGGGTAGTGTGCCTTCGCCGGGCGGCTGCCCCTGGGGCTCGAGACCACCATAGCGTGCGGCTAGGATCTCCAGCGTTTCCTCGGGATCCACGTCGCCGACGATCACCACCGTCGCGTTGTCCGGCGAGTAGTAGCGACGATAGAACTCGACGCATTGCTCCAGGGTGATCCCCTCGATGTCGGGCATCCATCCGATGGTGGGGTGACCGTAAGGATGCTCGGGGAACAGTATCGAGTAGAGGCGTTCGTACAGGAGCCCCTCGGGGTCGTTGTCCACCCGCAGGAGTCGCTCGTTGCGAACCACCTCGCGCTCGGGTTCGACCTGCTCGGGGGTCAGTACCAGGTTGGCCATGCGGTCCGCCTCGAGGCGGGCCACGAGATCGAGCTGGTCTCGGGGCAGATTCTGAGTGTAGCAGGTCCAGTCCAGCCACGTGGCCGCGTTGGTGGAGACCCCGGCCTCCTCGAGGCGGCGGTCGAAATCGGTCCCCGGCACGTCCCGGGTTCCCTTGAACATCAAATGCTCGAAGAGGTGCGCTATACCCGTGCTGCCGGCGCGCTCGTGGCGGCTCCCGACCCCGAACCAGGTGTGGTAGGCGACCACCGGTGCAGAGTCGTCCTGCAGCAGGAGGAGCTCCATCCCGTTGCGGAGTTCCAGGTGTTGGATCAGGCCGGCGCATCCGAAGGAGTGATCGTCCAGATGGGTCCAGGAATCGGGGATCTTCATGCGCCCCCTTCCGCCCGGGTCGCCCGGGTCATTTCGAGTCCGCGGGTAAGGTGCCGGACCAGTTGATCCAGCTCCTCGGGGCCGAAGGTGGTGGAGGGTATCTCCGGCAACTCCAGCATGGGCATCCGCGCGCCTCTTCGCAAGCGCTGGATCTCGGCCTGCTCACGGTCCCCGCGGTCTATGAGGTGGCGGTGGACTTCGAGCTGGGCCAGGACGCCGGGGTCCCACTTGGAGCGGGTGGTCCGGACCGCCCTTCGGAACCGGCGCAGCGCGTCCCGGGCCCGGGGGTCGAAGAACGCCGGGGCCACCCGGTTGACGAAGAGGGTGCCACCCTGGAGCATGTCCAGCTCGCCGAGGCCAGCAGTGAGCTCCAGGGCCTCGTTGATGGGGAGTTCCTCCGGCGCGGTGACCACCGCCATCGCTGTCCGGTCGGGGTTGGTGAGCAGATCCTCCATGATGCCCGCATCCCGGGCGAGGGGGCCGGCCTTCACCGCTCGTCGGATCGTCCCGGGGAGCTGCAGCATGGCGAGGCCCTCGCCTGTGGGGGGGCCGTCCACGATCACCAGGTCGAAGGAGTGGCGCCCGGCGCGATGGCGGCCCGAGTTGACCATATAGATCACTTTGCCCAGGACCAGCAGCTCGTTCATTCCCGGCATGAAGCCCATCACCGCGGCGACGGACTTGTTCTCGAAGACCAGCTTGTACAGAGCCCGAATCCTGAGGCGCATCACTGCGATCTCCTCGAGACATTCCGATGGCGTGAGGCGGCATAGATGCAGGCGTTCCTTGACCTCGATTGCCTCGTAGCCTTGCGGCTTGACGCCGAAGAGGGTCGCCGCCTTGGGATGGGGGACCATCTCGATGAGCAGGGTCTCCCGGCCCTTTTTAGCGGCCAGGGAGGCCAGGGCCGCGGACACTACGGTCTTCCCCACGCCGCCCTTGCCGGTGACGACGATCAGCTCACGTTCGAGAAGTGGCAGCGAGGCCATGGATCCTGCCTCCACAGTCAACGGGCGGAGTGTAGCAGAGGAACCAGGTGGTTGCACCCCTCGGGCGTCTCGTCTAGGATTCCCACGATCCGACGACGCGGGGAGAAGGGGGAGACCAATGGGCACCAGAGAGCGCATCGAGGAGCTGGTTCTGCTGCGCCAGAAGGCCTTGGAGGCGGGGGGCAAGGAGCGCATCGAGAAGCACCACGCCAAAGGCAAGCTGACCGCCCGGGAGCGTCTCATGGAGCTCATGGATCCCGGGACCTTCACTGAGCTGGACATGTTCGTCCGGCACCAGTGTACTGACTTCAACATGGCCGCCAACCGCCCCTTGGGGGACGGCGTGGTCACAGGGCACGGCCGCATCGATGGGCGCCTCGTGTACGCCTTCGCACAAGACTTCACCGTCTTCGGCGGGGCCCTGGGAGACGCGTTCGCCTGGAAGATCTGCAAGGTGATGGATCTCGCCTTGAAGGCGGGCAGGCCGGTGATCGGCCTCAACGACTCCGGGGGCGCCAGGATCCAGGAGGGCGTCGTGAGCCTCGGGGGCTACGCCGAGATCTTCTTCCGCAACGTCCTGGCCTCGGGGGTGATCCCCCAGATCAGCGTCGTCCTCGGGCCCTGCGCAGGCGGCGCAGTCTACTCCCCGGCCATGACCGACTTCATCCTCATGGTGGACAAGGGCTCCCATATGTTCATCACCGGACCCCAGGTCATCGAGACGGTCACCCGGGAGAAGGTGAGCATGGAGGATCTGGGCGGTGCAATGGCCCACGCATCCAAGTCCGGCGTGTGCCACATGGTCCGGCCCAACGAGACCGAGGTCCTGGAGGCTGTCCGAAGGCTTCACTCCTACATGCCCTCCAGCAACAAACATCGCCCACCCTTCGAAGCGACCGACGATTCCACGGATCGACGGGACATGGCATTGGAGGAGCTGATACCAGACGATCCCAAGGCCCCCTACGACATGAAGAACGTGGTCACCCGCGTGGTGGA
>CAZNWW010000238.1:0-6618 GCA_964576155.1 uncultured Myxococcales bacterium
GACGGACAGGGCCCCGAGATCTTCTCGCAATTCAACCACGAGTATCTCATGGAGATCCTCCCCAAGGACTGACGAGTGATACGCAGCGTCGCTTTCAAACTCACCCTGGTCCTCGTCATCGCAGCGTCCGGATGCCGTTCCGTCGGAACGGACGGCTCCACAAGGTCCGAATCCCGAACGATGGAGATCCTGGGGCCTGAGGGCGAGATCCTCGCCGAGGTCGTCGTCGAGGTCGTGTCGACGCCCGACGCAACGGCCCGCGGCTTGAAACACCGTGAAGAGGTGCCCGAGGGGACCGGGATGCTGTTCGTCTTCTCGAATGAGATCGTACGGAGCTTCTGGATGCAGGATACTCGGGTCTCCCTGGATATCCTCTTCATCGATCGGGACGGCAACGTCGTGGGTATTCGTCGTAACACGAAGCCGTACAGCGAGGCCACCATCACCGTGGGCGTCCCTTCCAAGTACGTCCTCGAGGTGCCCGCGGGATACTGCTCCAGGAAGGGTATACACCGGGGTGCGCGTGCAGTGCTCCCTTTCTGATGAGATAACCAGGGAAATTCTGTCGGTTTCTTGACACCACCCCCCCCTTCTTGATAATGGCGGGGAGCGAAGCGCATTCCATTTTGGATTTCTCGGAGGAGGCTCTGATGCGCAGTCAGATGATCGAACTTTTCGGACGTCGGGTCCCCATCAAGACCAGTGACTCTGAGGACTACATCCTCTCCCTGGTGGACTATGTCCAGAAGACAGTGGACGAGATAGATCCTTCAGGGAAGCTTCCCGAGATGACCCTGGCGGTTCTCGCCCTTCTGAACCTCGGCGATGAGCTCTTTCAAGAGAAGAAGCGGCTCAAGGAACTCGCCGAAAACCTCCGTAAAAAGTACAACTTTATCCTGGAAAATATCGACCGGACCGGGTATATTTGCTGACCTGAGTGCGGACCTCCGAAGGGAGGATAGCGATAGGCGTCCAACGCAGGAGAGTCATGCGGAGCGGTCGCTAAGGGACCCCAAACCAGCATGATCATATAAGGTCACTCCAAGATGCAAACTACCGGAGAGTAGAAGAGGGAGAAGCGAGTATCCGGAGTTGGTCTTCCCGCGTCCCAGGCGTCGAGCTGTCACCCCAACCGGAGTCTGCTGGAATATACCCGCCCGCGCCAACGGGCGACCACCAGGAGGCCTACTGAAATGCAAGCCCTCTACATATTGATCGGAGTCGTCCTCGGCGCCGGCCTCGCCGGCGGCGTGGCCTTCATTCTGTTTCGCCAGAAGTCCAAAGCAGACGAGCGCTCACTCCGCGACGCGAAGGACCGCGCCGACGCGGTCGCCGCAGAGGCTGAGAAGCGGGCAGATGAGACGCGGAAGGGTGCCCATTCGGAGGCACAGGATATCCGCGATCGTGCCAGGGAATTTGAGAAGGAAACAAAAAGTAGGAAGAACGAAGTCGGTCAGATGGAGCAGCGCCTCCTGAAGAAGGAGGAGAGCATCGAGAAGAAGTCGGATCTGATCACCGCCAAGGACATGGAGATCCAAGGCCGGGAGAAGAAGGTCAACGCCTCGGAGGAGGACATGGTCTCTCGGGAGCAGGTCATCGAAGAGAAGGAGCGGGAGATTCCCCGTCGCCTCGAGCAGGTGGCGCGCCTCTCACAGGAGGAGGCCAAGACAGAGCTGCTCAAACAGATACATGATGAGGCGAAGCTGGAGTCCGCAAGGGAAGTTCGAGAGATTCTCGAGACCGCCCGGGAGGACGCCGAATTGCAGGCCAAGCGCATTATCGGTAACGCAGTCGCCCGCTACGCCGGGGAGTTCGTCGCTGAGAGGCTGGTCTCCGTGGTGGCCCTCCCGAACGATGAGATGAAGGGACGGATCATCGGCCGCGAGGGTCGCAACATCCGAGCCTTCGAGGCCGCAACGGGCATAGACGTCATCATCGACGATACCCCAGAGGCGGTGATCCTCTCCGGGTTCTCCGGGGTACGGCGCGAGGTCGCGCGGCAGGCCATGGAGAAGCTACTCACCGACGGCCGGATTCACCCGGGCCGCATCGAAGAGGTTGTCAGGAAGACTGAGCAGGAGGTCATGGCCCTGGTCAAGCAGGCTGGTGAGCACGCGGTGATGGAGCTGGGCATCTTCGGCCTACACGCGGAGCTGGTGAAGACCCTCGGGAAGCTGAAGTACCGGACATCCTACGGCCAGAACGTCCTCGGTCATTCCATCGAGGTCTCACACCTCGCAGGTCTCCTGGGAACCGAGTTGGGTTTGAAGATCAAGGTCTGCAAGCGCGCTGGTCTACTCCATGATCTCGGCAAGGCCATCGACCATGAGCAGGAGGGCCCGCATGCGACGCTGGGCGCTCAACTCGCGCAGAAGCACGGTGAATCGCCGCAGATCGTCGCCGCGATCGCCGGCCACCACGAGGGAGAGGCTCCCTCGGACTCTCTGCTGACCCAGGTGGTCATGGCCGCCGACGCTATCTCGGGTGCCCGACCCGGCGCCCGCCGGGAGATGCTGGAGTCCTACGTGAAGCGCCTCGAGGATCTGGAGGGCATCTCCACGTCCTTCGATGGCGTCGACAAGGCCTTCGCGTTCCAGGCCGGCCGAGAGGTCCGAGTCCTGGTCGATGCGGGAAAAATTGGCGACGATCAAGCCGTGATTATCTGCAAGGACATCGCACAGAAGATCCAGGACGAATTGACCTACCCCGGTCAGATCAAGGTCGTCGTGATCCGAGAGATGCGCACTACCTCCGTAGCCAAGTAGTCGACAGTCGGGGCTGGCGCCCCTCCCACAGAAGATATGAGAGAGATTCAGCAGTCGATAAAGGCGCCGTCCAGGGATGAGGCGTGGGCATCGAAGAGGCGCCTCTCCGCTGCGATCATCGCGTCGGTGTCCTGGAGGTGGAGGAGGCCGTGGCAGATGACCATCGCCAACTCACGGTCAGGGGTGCCGGTGGCAGGTCTGCCGCCCGGAGGCGGGGCGCCGCATTGGGCGGCGACGACCGCAGGGCAGACAAGGAGATCTCCCACGAGACCCACCCCGTCCGGGGTCGGGAGGTCCAGGGACATCGGGAACGAGATCTGGTCGGTCGGGCCGAGGTAGCCCCGATACTCGCGGTTCGCAGCGGCCATGGCGCGACGACCGAGGAGGGTGAGAGAGATCTCCACAGGCCCACTCCAGAGGCCGTCTGCCATTGCAACGAGGGCCGACCGGATGAGGGCAGCGTCCAGGCGATGGGTCCGCTGCCTGTCAGTCAGGAGGATCCGTGTTTCCATGTGAGCTCTTCTCGGCTTTGAGTTCCTGGGTGTTGCCATCGGAGGATGGCTCTCTTTCGACCTCATAGGCGAGGTCGTGGAGGTCTTGTGCGCTCTTCTTGATGCGAACGGTGGACTGGTCCTTGCGCTTGCCGGGGTAAGACACACGCCCGTGGTACTGGCTCACGACGGCCGCCACGAAGGACTCACGGATCATGCCCAGCTCCTGGAAGGTCAAGGGGCATTCGTCGAGCTGCTTGTCCTCGATCTTCTCGTGGATGAGCTGCTCGATCCGGGCACGGATGCGGCCCTCACTGTGGTCCTTCATCGCCCGCATCGCCGCCTCGATGGTGTCGGCGAGCATGACGATGCCGGCTTCCTTGCTCTGCGGCTTGGGACCGGGGTACCGGTAGTCGTCCTCGTTCACCAGGGAGGGGTCCCGAGATTGGTCGAGAGCCCTGCTGTGGAAGTACAGCATCACCGTGGTGCCGTGGTGCTGCGCCGCTATGTCTTCGATCTCGACGCCCAATCGGTAGCGTCGGATCTCCTCGAGGCTCTTCTCCACATGCCGACGGATGATGCGCGCGCTCATGGATGGACTCAGGTGATCGTGGGGGTTGACCCCGTCGGATTGGTTCTCCACGAAATAATGCGGGGACTCGAGGCCGCGCTCCTCGCCCTCAGCGCGGTGTACGACCTCCTTCGCCCGGAGCTTCCCGAGGTCGTGGAAGTAGGAGCCGGCTTTGGCGAGCAATGCGTTGGCTCCCACCCGCTCGGACGCGACCTCTGCGAGCTTCGCCACGTTCGCCGAGTGGTCGTAGGTCCCTCTAGCCTTCTCGTATAGCTCCTTAAGAGCCGGGTGGTTGAGGTTCACGTACTCCATGAGTTTCATGTCCGTGAGGTATCCAAAGATCGACTCGAGGGTGGGCACCAGCGCGATGGAACCCGCATAGGAGAGCAGACCGGAGATGAGGGCCGCCATGAAGACCTGGAACTGCCCGGTCTCGTTGTTTCTGATGTGGGCCATGTATACTGCCATCCAGAAGACGACACCGGCCGCGCCGACGACGACTCCTGCCCTTGCGAGCGCCGCCCGGCTGCTCACCTTGCGGGTGGCGATGATGCTGACCATCCCGGCGACGATCACGTGGACCATATAGAGCGGGGTGTAGTTCCCACCGAAGTCCATGGGTGAGATGGAGCCCATCGCCAGGGTAGCGAGGAGCGCCACCACCACCGTGGACAGGAAGGGCGCACCGCCTCCGACGAGCACGTTGAGGACGATGGGGGTCAAAGAGACCGGGATCCCCACCATGATGGCGGACTCCCGCAGGCCGGGGAACGCCGCGCGCAAGGGACCCATGAGCAGTACGGCGAGATAAAAGAGACCGGCCTGCAGGAGGAGGAGAGTCGCTGCGACGGCGACATCCCGGCGTTTCAGGGATGGACGGGGTCGCTGGACCTTGAGGAAGAAGAACGGCAGGAAGACGAAGCCTGCCACGAGGAAGACCCGCCCGAGGAATGAGACGACGTTCTCCACCGAGGCCCCTACCACCTTCTCTGTGTCGTCTCCTCCGCCGCCCATGAGGTAGGCCTTCTCGAGACATTCGACCTGCCAGACTTCTGCCCGCTCGCCCCGGGTGATGACGTTGTCTGCCGCGTTGAAGGCCACGGGGAGGGTCAAGGGAACCCCGGACTCTGCACGGTTGCGTGCCTCCCTGGTAGCGTCCTCGTTGCGTTGGAAGTTGGGCCGAAGCTGTCCGGCGACGATGTTCTTTACGAGCTGGCGCAAGAGGGGTGAGCCCACCAGGTTCGGGAAGTGTTGTCCGATGACAGCGTCTGCGAGGGAGGAGTGGACTGCGTCCACGGCCTCCACGTAGCTCATGACAGAGGCCTCCAGAGGCAACAGCTGCCCCGTGTCGTTGAGGACGATGCCGTTCAGCCGATCTTGTTTGAAGCTCGGATCGAAGGCATCCAGGATCAGCCAGCCCCGTGTCCTGTGCAAGACCTGGAGGCTCGCTCTGAGGACCTGGTCCCTCACTGTGGGATCTGAGAGCAGACCGAGGCATTGCCGGTCATCCAGTCCGAGCCGTGAGAAGCCGAGGGTGTCGATCAGGTTGGACCATGCCCCGACCCTGATCTGGAAGAGGTCCTTGCGTTTTGCCTCGATGAAGGCGGCATGCTGCTCCCGGTCCACCTCCGGCGGATCGACTCCCAGTGGTTTGTCAGGCGGAGCGGTCTTCCCCTCGTAGAACTCGCTGATCCGGACCAGCGGCCTGCTGATGATCTCCTGGCCATCGGAAGAGCGCAGGAGCATCTCGACCTCGCGCTCCAAGGTGGTGGCTCGACCCAGGGAGGTGCTCAGGGACGAGAACGCTTCATGGAGGCGGCGGGACCAGGTCTTGGGATCGGGACGCTCCCACAAATAGATAGCGCGTGATGATGAGCGGGCCTCGAGGCGCTGGCGCTCCAGGTTGGGGTTGGGTTTCTTGCAGCGGACCGGGCGCCTGACGCCGTGGTTTGTCGAGGCCACGTCGCCAGGTCTGGGGAGCCTCACCCCCGAGGGCGAGATAACAACCAGGCGCACCAGGACCAGGAGGAAGATCCCGACCAGACCGTACTGGAGGATCGGGTTCTCCATGTTGAATCGAATGTATCGGCTCCTCTCCTTCCTGGAGGTACGCGGGACCTGAGAGGCGGCCTTGCGGGACTTCATGGCGGAACTCTAGCACCCGCCAAGGGTGCGGGCAACACTTGACACCTCAGGAAATAGTCTTACTGGTATACGGTTCGTGCTTCGCGCGCGAAGCGGTAGGACGGAGGCATCATGATCGAAGTCAGGAACCTGGTGAAACGTTTCGGGGACATCGAGGCGGTCCGTGACGTCTCGTTTTCGATCCCGAAGGGCCAGGTCGTTGGCTTTCTGGGCCCCAACGGTGCCGGGAAGACGACGACTCTCAAGATCATCACTTGCTACCTCCCGCCTACGTCGGGATCTGTCAGCATCGCAGGAAAGGACGTCCGGGAGCAAGGCCTCGCGGTCCGTCGGACCTTCGGCTATGTCCCGGAGAACGCCCCCCTCTACCATGACATGCTCGTAGTGGATTACCTGCGGTTCATTTCACAGCTGCGGGGGGTGGCCAAAGGGAAAGTGCAAGGCGCCGTAGAGCGGGTGATACGAAAGACCGGCCTCGGAGCGGTCGCCGGCCAGACGGTCGGCACACTCTCGAAGGGATTCCGACAACGCACCTGTCTGGCGCAGGCCCTGATTCACGATCCGGAGATCCTCGTCCTCGATGAGCCGACGGTCGGCCTCGACCCAAATCAGATCGTAGAGATACGGAGCTTGATCAGGGAGTTGG
>CAZNWW010000239.1:0-3456 GCA_964576155.1 uncultured Myxococcales bacterium
AGTTCCTCTCGGGTACCGGAACTACGAGATGTGTAGGATCAAGAGGTGCCGATCGGGTTGCTTGGCTGGGAGTTGAGATGATGCCCGAGATCCCTCGGCTTTCTCCGGTCGCTCGGGATGACGGGGGATTCCTGGTCGCAGGCTCCCGGCTCGGATATATCCACCTCTTTGCTGGTGCTGCGTTGGGTGCAGCGCCTCCGGCGGATTTCATCTCCTCAGTGTTCGACGTTGGTAGCCACGGAAGCCTGCGACCCGTTCAGCTCCCTTTAGTGAATCAGGCCGTTGAGCTCGAAGCCGGTCTTGGTCTCGACGGTGCCGTCGTCCACGTCGATGAAGGTGATGCGGCCGTTGGTGTGCTCCTGCGCTATCGCTACCTTGCGCGAGGAGGGGACGAAGAGCAGGGAGTTGGGCTCGCTGTACAGGCTGACCGACTCAACCAGGAAGGTGTTCAGGTCCACCACGTCGACGCCGTGGGTTACGCCGCCGGGATCCGGCAGCAGGATGTAGGCCTGGTGATCAGCACCATCGTCTCCCTGGACGAAGAGGAAGAGGTTCCACCGATGGTCCGTTGTGACGAGCTTGCGGTAGCCGCTGTCCAGATCCAGGAGGGTGTAGCCCTCTGAAGCCTCGACTACGCCGCCCACCCCGGAGTCCGTGGGTGAGACCGATTCATGGAGGAGCACTGCGTTGTTGCCCGCGCCGGAGATGGACACGCCCTTCACGATCTTCTGTACCGGATAGGTTACCCAGGGATAGCCATCGGCCTCGAGGTCCATGACCGCCACGCTCTTCATCTCGTCCGCGGTGGAGTAGAGCACCGCCCGGTCGCCGCCCGCGCTCACCGCGGCCGCGCCCGCGTAGCTCCCGGTGAGATCCACCTGAACCACCGCATCTTCCATACCGTCCGCGACGCGCTTGAAGTCCACCACCGCGGCGACGTCCTGCTCACGCATGATCACCAGGCAACGGTTCATCCCGGGGACAAGGTCGAGATCCGTGGGGAGGCCGTTCAGCTCGACCAGGGACATCTCCTCGTTCTGAAGATCCACGATGCGCAGGTCCGCCTTGTGGATGTCGCGGACCACCGCGTACATACCGTCACGGGTGACGAAGACCTCCCGGTCCACGGGCTTCTCCAGGGGATCCACCGTGACCGCGACCGTATGTGCGATGGTCCCGTCGACCAGGTTCGAGAGCTTGACGATGGAGATCCCGTCATCGGTCACCACGTATGCGTAGGTGCCGTCCTCGTGGAAGTGGATCGCGGTGGGGTGGAAGCCCACGCTCACCTGCCGGACCTTGGTCTTCTGTTTCTCGGGGTTGAAGAGGAGGACCTGGATCGTCTGGAAGTCCCCCACCGGGTCCCCGGCCTCGGCGATCTCCGAGCGGTAGTAGACCACCACTGCGTTCCCCGCGGGGGAGACCGCCATGGCGTTGACCGCGGGCAGGGACGGGAGGGTCTCCACGTCATCGTCCTCGGGGGTCGACCGGATCACGGAAAGGTCCGCGGTGCCGGAGTTGATCACCACCGCGATGTCGTCCGCGGGCAGCGCGGCGACCTTGGTGGGCAGGCCGCCCACGGGGATCATCCGGATCTCCAGGCTCGCAGCGTCCACCCGGATCACCGAGTCCCGGGCCTCTGCCGGGATATAGACGTAGTTCTCCGACGCGGCGGGGGCCTGACCGGTGAAGTCCAACTCCTCCTCGGGATCCGGCACGTCCCAGCCAGAAATGGCGTCCACACCCGATGTTCCCGGACCATACCAACCACCGCTGTCGTATTCCTCCTTGCCGTAGCCGCCTGCGCCGGCCCCCATGTCGTCGCTGCCCCAGCCGCCGGCGCCGCAGGCCAGCATCAGGGGGAAGAGCGCGGCCAGGGCCGCTGTCGCTATCGCTCGGAGGGTCGGTGTGCGTTCGTGTAGCTTCTTCATGACTCCCTCCTAGAAGTGCAGGACGAGGTCGAGGGTGTAGTAGACCCCCGAGGCCTTGAGCGTGCCCAGGTTCACGCTCCCCTGGGGGAGCTGCTTCTCGTGATCGCCGTTACCCTTCGGCGCATCCTGCTTCATCGCGTCGAAGGCCACGGGGAGGCGGTACGCGTAGCCCGCCTCCAGCGCGAGACCGAGGGCGAAGCCGCCGCTCCCGTCGTAGGCGCCCTTCTTGAGGAAGATCCGCCGTGGCATGAGGACCTCCACGCCGATCCCGGCGCTGCCCCTGAAGCCAAACCCCTGCTGCCGGAGTCGGTCCCCGCTCCACGCCAGCTGCTTGATCGAGGCGTGCGCAAAGGTGGGCCCCACCGCGATCCGGGCGTAGGGTTCGAGCCACTCGGAGACCCGGTACCTGTATCGCAGGGTCACAGGGATCTCGTGGAGAGTCAGGCGGGTCTTGAACGACCCGGCGAAGACTTCCGATTCCTGGGTGCCCCAGGCGTACCCGATGCCCACGAGGAGGCCATGGCCTACGTCCCACTCGAAGCCGACGCGGCTCTGGAGCATCCACTCGTTCTCGGAGAAGGGACCCAGGCTGTCGCTGTGGACCCAGGTGGGCATCATGCCTGCAAAGATGCGCCCGTCGTGGAAACGCTTAGCGGTCCCCGCATCGTCCGCGTACAGCGTCGACGGCAAGGAAGCAAAGGCCACCAGGGCCAGGAGAGGGAAGATGGATTTTCGTAATGATTTGGTGTTCATGTCTCCCTCCCTCAGTCCAGCAGCTCGTCGAAGAGGAACATCGGGTAGTCAGTCAGGTCCGATCGATCCTTGAAGTCCAGGGGCGCCCGAATCAAACGCTGCTCCCCGGCCAACCAGATCAGCACCATGGACTCATCGGGGAGGACCATGAGGCTCGCAGATTGTCCGGTTGAGTCGTCCAATTCGACCACCTGCTTGTGGAGGGACACGGTGTCCATCGCGATCAGGTACCGGGCCCCGTCACGGGTGGTCAGCACGAGGAGGAGATCCTCGTCCTCGAGGAAGAGCCTGGTTTCCATGGCGCCGGTGCCGCCGATGGACTGGATCGTGTTGTTCGCGGGCCTCGCCACCGAGATAGCGGAGCCGCCACTGGAGTGGAAGAGCAGGAACTGGCCCTGCCCCGGCAGCTCGATCACGTCGGCGATGGGTGCCGGCGCACTGGTGAGGTGCCTTGCTCTTCATCAAGGCCACGTGCTGCAATTCCACCAGGTAGAACTGGGAGTAGCTGCCCGACGAGATCAGCGCGAAGGCCTCGATAGTGGTCTCGTCCAAGGACTGCATCTCGAAGACCTTGAGGCGGTTGGGGCTGATCGCAAGCTGGAGCACCAGGGTCTCCGAGGACTCGGGATCCGTGATCACCAGGCGATTGGAGCCACAGATCGTTGCGACTCGGAGGGCCCCGTCCTCGAGACGGTAGATCGAGAAATCTATGGGAACTGGCGCCGTGGGAAAGAGGTTGATCGCCACGGCCGACGCACCGAGATCCTTGAGA
>CAZNWW010000239.1:3466-6537 GCA_964576155.1 uncultured Myxococcales bacterium
TCTCGTAGAGGTCGTCGGAGGAGGCGCTGATGAAGTAAGCGCGTACCAGGTCCTCTTCCCCTTCAGCAAACTTCATGACCCCCGGAAGGATCTCTTCGGCGCTGTCTCCGGGGCGGAGGGGCACGCTCACAGGCGGAATATCGGTGTCCCGAAGATCCAGCATCGTGATGTAGGAGTTCCACGCGATCAGCGCAGGCTGGTGGACCACGCCTCCGGCCTTCTTAGCAGGGGCGATGTAGACACCCAACGGGGCACCGCCGTAGGAATCCAAGGTGGTCAACCGCGGGTTATCGGGCCCCTCGTCCTCGGTCAGGTCCACGATGGCCACCTGCCCCTCGAGAACGAAGAAGTCTTCATTCAGCGTGGACTGGGTGACCCGCGCAAAGACGAAGCGCTCCTCGGGAGAGACCCGAAAGTCACCGAAGGCCGTGCCGAGGTCATAGGACCGCACGGCCTTGCCGTCGGGATCCACCAGGTCCAGGGTCTTGTCCTTCTTGGACCACAGGAGGATCCGGTCGTCCTCCATGACCTTGATCACCTGGGGCGCCTCTGCCACGGGGTACCGATCGAGGACCAGGTCCCGCTTCGCATCGGCCCGCACGACGATGAGCTCCTCCAGGGAGCTGCTCAGGAACGCCCCTCCGTCGGAGAGGACCACCGGCCCGCTGATCCCGAGGTCACGGTCCCAGAACTCCTCCCGCTCGCCACACGCAGCAGTCGCGATGAGCAGGACCAATGCCATGCCCAAGGCGCGTTTCGTATCAGTCATCGCGTACATCGACTCCTCCCGTCTTTGTCCCGTTTCCCATGTCCGTGGGGTTCCCCTCTTACAATTTCCGTACCAACCCCACCACAACCACAGCTTTTTACTATGATCTCCGCATCATCGTTGCCGTTGACGTTGACGTGGCCGACGCCGTCGCCGTAGCGGATCCCTGATCAACGCGTCACACTTCTTCACGAGTGTAGTTGTTTTCCACAGTACAGCCAAACGCCCCTACTTCAGCTTGTTCTCCCGCATGTACTTCACCAACCGCGCCGCATACTCGGGGAACGCGGGGCAGGAGACGCCGTGGGGGGTGAGGATCCGCGTGGTGTTACTCGTGTTGAAGATCACCAGGCGCTGGAAGATGTCCACCAGCATCGCGGGCGAGCGCCAGCTGGATTTGAGGCCTGGCATCCGCGAAAGCGCTGCAGAGAGACTCGGCGGAAGGACCCCCCGAGGCGGCTTCCGCTCGGCCAGCTCTGCCACCATCTCGAAGACCTTCCGAGAAGACGTTGGGTTGGGATCGGTCAGGTGGAAGGTCAGGCCCGCTGCATCAGGGTCCGCGGCGATGATGGGGAGAGCCTCCACGAGGAAGTCTACCGGGACCAGGTTGAACGGATGGCGGCCATGTCCAGGCAAAGGGAACTGCACGTTCAGGGGGAGGTTGACAAGGACATACATGAAGAAATGCGGCCCCTCGAGGGTGTCGATCTCCCCGGTACGCGAGTCCCCGACGATGAGGGATGGACGTGCAATGGTCACCGGGAAGTCATCACCGGCGCGGAGCACCAGCTTCTCTGCTAGAAACTTGCTCTCCTCGTACTTGGTCCTGAAGGTCTGCCCTTTGTCCAGCTCATCCTCCATGATCACCCCATCGCGGGTGCCCGCAACGAACGCGGTGGACATATGGACGAGGCGCTCCAGGCGCTTGCAGCGACGGGCGAAGGCCAGGGCGTTCCGGGTGCCCTCGAGGTTGACTAGCCTCATCTCCCGCTCGCGCACCCCCAGGTGGTAGACCCCGGCGAGATGGAAGATGGTTCTTACGTTGTCCAGCAGGAAACGGGCCTCCGCACCGGCGAGGCCGAGATCCATGTTCACCACGTCCCCGGAGTAGAGCCGGAGCAGGTCCGGGGACAGGCCGTCGAAATCGGCCCGGGCGCTATCCTCGAAGCCGTCCTTGACGAGGACATGGGTCTCGACCCCTGCTGCGACGAGGTTACGAACCAGGCGGCGTACGACCAAGCTCGGGTATCCTGTGACGAAGACGGGGCTCGCGAGGGTGCTCGGGGCGCTCATGGTCAGCCTTCGGTACAGAGGGTGTCCTTCCGCAGCGAGGGTAGCAGGATTTCGACACGTGAGGCGAGGACTTCGAGTGAATCGTCATTGACCACGAGGTGATCCGCCGATGCTTCCTTCTCCTCGAGGGGGAGCTGGGCTACGATTCGACGGGTCGCGGTCTCCTCGTCAACACGATCCCGAGCCATGACTCGGGACAGCTGCACCGACCGAGGGCAGGTGACCACCACCAGCCGGTCGAACGCGTCCCGCCACCCTGCCTCTACGATGAGGGCGGCCTCGACCACGACCAGAACCGCCCCCGCCAGCTCGTGCTCAGCGACCCTGCGCATGCACTCGACGCGGATCACCGGGTGGAGGAGGCCCTCGAGGAACCTGCGCTCCGCCGGGTCTTGAAACACCACGTCAGCGAGGGCCGCGCGATCCGGCAGCCCCGCACCATCCAGGATCCGATCTCCGTAACGCGCAGCCAGGACTGCGCCCACGACAGGATCCTGCGCCAGGACCTCGTGGCCTACGTCATCGGCCCGGATCACGGGAATCCCGGCGTCGGCCAGGAGGCCTGCGACCGAACTCTTCCCCGTGGCGATCCCGCCGGTGAGCCCCACCCTGAGGGCCCGCGGGGGCTTCTCTGGGCAACTCATCCGGCCAGGAGGCGGTCCAGGAGGGATGCCACGGTGGGCTCCCCGGATCGCTCCACGAGGCGGTAGGTCACACGATGCGCCGGCTTGTCGAAGTGGATAAAACGACGCAGGTCCACGGGGGTGCCGACGATCACGTGGTCGCAGTCGACCCCCTCGATGCTCAGGCGCAGCTCTTCCAGCTGCTCGTCATAGTAGCCCAGGGCCGGCAGGATCCGCTCCATATGCGGGTAGCGCTCGTAGGCCTCCTTGATGGATCCCACCGCGGCGGGCCGCGGATCCACGATCTCTGCGACCCCGGCCTGGCGGGCAGCGACTGTCCCGGCGCCCCAGGCCATCCCGCCGTGGGTCATGGTGGGACCATCCTC
>CAZNWW010000240.1:0-5778 GCA_964576155.1 uncultured Myxococcales bacterium
GTGGAGATCGAGATTCGCGGCAGGCTGAAGAGGGCGAAGGTCATCCGGACACCCTTCTATCGCCGAGCAGATGGATGAGGGGTTGGCAGTCGATGGAAATTCTGTTATCCAGACACCGATGTCGATGATCGAGATCTGACGGATTCGGGACGCCGAATTCAGGAGGAGACGACGAGATGATGGTCCCCAAGTATCTGCGGTATTCGAAGGAGCACGAGTGGGTCCGTTGGGACGAGGAGGAGGGCGTCGTGGTTATCGGGGTCACCGACTATGCCCAGGATAAGATCGGTGACATCACCTACGTAGAGCTGCCGGAGGAGGAGGATCCGGTCGAGAAATCCAAGGCCTTCGCTGAGATCGAGCATCACAAAGGCGTCGAGGACATCTACTCTCCCATCACCGGCAAGATCGTCGAGGTGAACGATGTCCTCGGCGATTCACCGGAGGTTATCAACGAGGATCCATATGAAGAGGGCTGGCTCGTGAAGATCGAGCCCGACGATCCCGGAGAGCTCGACGAGCTGATGGACGCCGAGGACTATGAGATCTACCTGAGCGAACTGGAGGAGGAGGAGTAGAAGCTCCCCCTCACGAGGCTCCGAACTCTCCCCCGGGAGCGCGGTCATGCGGTACCTTCCCCACACCCAGGATGATCTTCACAGCATGCTCGAGCGCATCGGCGTCGAGTCCGTGGACGCGCTCTTCGACGCGATTCCAGAGCATCTGCGGCTCCAGCGGCCGCTGGACCTGCCCGAGGGGCTCGACGAGGCGGGGCTCATCCGTAGGCTCTCCGCCTTGGCGGAGGAGAACCTCGGCGCACACCAGACCCGCAGCTTCATCGGAGCCGGGCTGTACTTTCATTACAGCCCCGCGGTGATCAACGAGCTGCTCCTGCGACCGGAGTTCTATACCGCCTACACGCCGTACCAGCCCGAGGTGAGCCAAGGAACCCTCCAGGCCATGTACGAGTATCAGACCATGATCTGTCGGCTACTGGAAGTGGAGGTCTCCAACGCGTCGATGTACGACGGATCCACGGCCTTCGCTGAGGCGATCTCGATGGCCCGTCGGGTGAGTCGCAACAAGAAGCTCCGGGTCGTGGTGACGGGCGCGTTCCATCCCGAGTACATCGAGGTCTTGCGCACCTACATGCTGGACCACAAGGAGAACCTCGTCATCGTGCCGCCGACAGCGGATGGGCGGGTGGACCCGGCCGCCACGGCCGCCGCTCTGGACGACAAGACCGCAGCGGTGGCGCTTCAGTCCCCTAACCTGTTCGGCATCGTGGAGGACGTAGCGACCCTGGCCAGCTTGGTCCACGACGCCGGGGCTCTCCTCATCTCTACCTTCACCGACCCGACGGCCTTCGGGCTCCTGGAGCCCCCGGGGGCCTCGGAAGCGGACATCGTCGCGGGAGAGGGGCAGTCCCTCGGCCTGCCCGTCAACCTGGGCGGCCCCCTCCTCGGGATCCTCGGCAGTCGGAAGAAGTTCGTACGCTCCATGCCCGGGCGTCTGATCGGGAAGACCGTGGATCGTCGTGGCGAGACCGGCTACGTGGTGACGCTCTCCACCCGTGAACAGCATATCCGGCGAGAACGGGCCACCTCGAACATCTGCACCAACCAGGGTCTCTGCGCGCTCGGCGCTGCGATCTACCTGACCCTCATGGGACCCCAGGGCCTCGGCATCGTGGCCCGTGCGTCACACAAGCGGGCCGTCGATCTCCGGGATCGCCTCACCGCGCTCCCCGGGGTGGAGGAGGTCTTCCCAGGCGCGCCGATTTACAACGAGTTCGTGCTCCGGCTCCCGGGTCCTGCCGGTCCCATCCTCGACGCGCTCGCTGAGCACGGTATTGCCGGCGGCGTTTCCATGGGCCGCTGGGAGCCCGATCGGGCCGACCAGGTCCTCGTCGCATGCACCGAAGTGACCAGGGATGAGGACCTCGCAGCCTACGCCGCAACGATCGAGAAAGTACTTTAAAGAATAGCTGACAACGCCGCTATAGGAAAAGTAAACAACTGAACGGGCTTTGCTTAGATCCCGGTCTCAGGAGGCTCGCAAACAGGCCAGGGTCCGAGGAGGCCCGAGGGACCCGTAGCGTTGGACTCGACCACGTCGTCGGTGCCATTCCCGAGATAGGAGTTGTCGAGAATATCGACCTCGGAGCCGGACAACAGGATGGCAGCGCCGTCGTTCCCGGTGATGTTGTTGAACTGGACGCTGCCCTCGGCCTCGTGATGGAAGAGGAGGCCGGGCCCGAGGTTGTCCGAAAACTGGTTGTAGAGGGTGGAGACGAAAGCGCCGCTGAAGGCTGCGAGCCCTGCAGCGAGGTTACCGCTGTCGCCGATGGTGCCCTTCCGGGTTCCAGTGACGAGGTTCCCTGCGATCTCCAGGTCCGGGATGTCACGCGCACCGATCCCGGCCGCTTGGTTGTTGCGCACGAGGTTTCGCCGGATCTCCCCTACGCTCTCGCCCTCTACCCAGAGTCCCATGCCGCCTCCGTCGCCCTCGACCTGGCCCGATATGGTGTTCCCCAAGGCCTCGAAGTCGGATGCCCGGATTGCGATCCCTGCGAAGCGGTTCCCCGTGATCGTGTTTCCATCTATTGTGACGGTGCCGAAGTCTGTGTCCTGCACAGCGATGCCGGCGACGGGGCCTTTTGAAGTCCCGTTGGCGTCCACCATGTTGTCTGATACAGGACCGATGCTGTCGGACATCAAGACGCCCCCGCTCTCGTTCGCGGTGAACCGATTCCCGATCACTGCGCCGCTTCCGCCGATGACCATGGCACCCCATGCGCAGCCGAGGTCTGACGCTACGGTGCCCATGACGAGGTTGCCCCGCAGCTCCGTGAAGTGGCTCTGCGAAGAGAGGAAGCCGGCAGACTGGTTGTCGACGAGGAAGTTTCCGACCACCCCGCCGCCCAGGTGCGCGCCTTTCTCCAGGAGGATCCCCGCGCCGCCGAATCCGTCGAAGGAGGTGAGGCTGCCCGCCACCAGGTTGTGGTGCACCGAACCGAAGGAGCTGGCGAATCGGATACCCGCATAGTGGGAGCTCTCGACACGGTTCTCCTCGACCGCAATGTCGGAGCCTGACACAACGTTGATCCCGGCTCCTCGGCCCTGCTCCGTGGGCGGGTTCAGGGTGTTCACCAGATGGTTCCCACGGATCGTCCCGAAGGAGGAGGCCACCACCAGGCCGCTGCTGTGATTGCTGACGAAGCTGTTGGCCTCGATGGTGATGGGGCCGGGATCGCAATCGGAGATGAGGAGGCCTTCGCCGCCGTTGAGGCTGGGGTCGGATCCGATGGTGTCCTCGATGCGATTCCCCTCCACCAGGCCGGAGCAGCGAACGATGGCGATGCTGGCGAGCTGGTTCTCCCGGAACCAGTTGTGACGAATGGAGACTTCGGAGTCCTCGACCTTCAGGGCCGGCCCATTGACGTCGTCGTAGTCGGTGATCCCTTCCTCGAAGCGGCAGTCCTCCACAGCGATGACGCTGTTTCGTACCAGGAGTCCGTGGGTCATCTTGTCGAAGAATCGGCAATGGCGCACCTGGTGGCCGTCACCGTCGCAGGCCTCTAACCAGGCGCCCATGGGCGAGACGTTGATGACGCTGCCGCGTCCTTCGAAGTGGCTGTAGGAGAGATCCAGGCAGGAGCCCTCCGCGTAGATGTCAGCGCCCTCGTTGCCCAGGAAGAGGCAGCGGGTGACCGTCGCCGGTGAGTCGGTGAGGCGTAGACCGTAGCCGGCCTGGCCGAAGGGGTTGCTCCCTGCGCGGACGGTCAGGTCCTCCACCGCCACCCGGGATACTTCGGCGCCGGGACATCCCACCAGGTCCAGCCCTGCGCCGCCCGCGTTGACGATCCGGAGGTCGGCGAGGATCAAGCCGGGCGCGTTGGTGGCTACGATGCCCACGGCGCGAAGTCCCTCCTCGGTCTCGCCGTCGTCCAGGGTGAAGCCCGTGATCTCGACATCGGTGGCGCCGTCCACGTGGACGAGGGCCTCCATGGGGACCGCGCCCCAATGGTCCAGGGTGAACGTTGCCGGACCGCGCAAGGTGACCTCATTGGGACATCGTCCATGGATGCGGACCGTCTTGTCCACTACGATCCCGCCGTCATAGACACCGGAGCCGACGAGGATCGTTCCGCCCTCGGGGACCGCAGCCAGGGCCGCTGCAAGGTTCGGGAACGGATGCTCTTCGGTGCCGTCCGCAGACCCCGGAGGGGCGTCGGCCAGGGCCCAGACGGTGTCTCCCGCGGGCTCGAGGATCCCGAAGGGCGGCGTGCCGCATTCTGCGGCAGGGCCCAAACCGGCGCAGGTCCCGTCGAAGGACGCGATCTCGTCATCGTCGCACGTGGGCAACAGGGGCGCGCAGGTTTCATCCACCACGCGCTCCCAACCTTCGGGGCAGGTGGCGATGCCCACCGCCACGCAGCCGGATTCGAGGTCCAGTGCGGGCCCCTCACCACCCCCGCACTGCGGCACGGTGGGTGTGCAGAGGCTACCTTCCGGGGGCGCCCAGGCAGGGCACGATGGGCCTGGTACGCCCACGTCCAGGCAGTCGTCCGGGCCGGGCACCTCACCATCGGGACATGCGCATGCCCCTGCGCTGCAAGCCGCCCCCTGGATGCAGGTCTCGACGGGCTCGAAGGCCATCCCGTCCTCGGCGCAGACCATCACCGCGGTCCCGTCCTCGGAGCAGGCACGCTCCAGCGGGGCGCAGACAGGCTCCTCGGCCTTGCCGCCTCCGCCGCCGCAGGCGACGGCTGAGAGGCCTAGGAGGGTGGTGAGCACCAGGGTCCGGATCCAAATTTGCAGCATGTTCGTTACCCCCAAGGTTCCCGCCGACATCCGGCAGAATCTACCAGAAAACCCCATCCGCGTCATCTTGACATCGTAGCCTTCCTCGGGTGAGACTCAGGAACCGGGAGGCCCCCTTCATGCGAAACCGTTCCACCGTTCTCCTGCTGCTCGTCGCCATCTGCACGGGCACGTCTTGCAGGGATCGGGTTCCCGATTCGCCGGCCGAGGCAGCGCGGCTCGGGCTTCGTTCTCTACAGCGTGGAGAGCCGCGGCCGGTGTTTCGTGCCCTCCCGAAGAGCTGGCGTAACGACATCCAGAACCTTGTGATCCGCGCCGTAGGGGCTGTGGAGGCCGGGACCTGGGACGAGCTGGGCGCGGGGCTCAGCTCCCTCGCTGAGGGGATCCTGAGGCACCCCGAGGCCGCGATGACCCTGCCGCTGCCCATCAGGTCAGAGGGCGACCGGGTTCGGGTGCTCCAGATCCTGGTAGCGCTCGAAGAGCACCTCTGCGACGCGGGGATGCTGCGCCACGAGAAGGCGAGGACCCTGGACGTGGATCGTTTTCTGGACGAGCCCGGTGACGAGATCCTGCCTCTTCTCATGGAGCTTACCGACCGGACGCGTCCATGCCCGGCCTGGAGTTACCCTCACGAGGTCCTCAGCGCCATGGCTGCGTTGCGTCGGGACTCAGGGGCGGCCGAGGTGGAGAAAGCCGGAGGCGTGGATGATGGGAACGCGACCATCGTCGTCCGCATGGGCGACCGCCGCCACGAGGTGCCCTTCATCCAGGTGGAGGGGCGCTGGGTGCCCCGGTCCATCGCCACGGCCTGGGATCCGGGCCTGGCGGCAGCGGGTGCTGCACTGGACAGGTGGATCGTCCGGTGGACCGAGAACCGGGAGGCGGCTCGGATCAGCACGGAAGCCTTCCGCGCCGCGGCTGCTCATTTCGCCGAAACGGGAGAGATCAACGC
>CAZNWW010000240.1:5791-6526 GCA_964576155.1 uncultured Myxococcales bacterium
TCGTCACCACATTGCCTGCGCTCTAGGTCCATTGGCTCTTGACACCGCGGCTGCACGTTGCGAAACTACGCCGCAAATCTTCATCCTGAAGGAGGAACCATATGAAGACTCTGCGGACAATCATGGTGGCGGTAATTTCTCTGTCCCTGGCACTCTCTCTCGGTTGCAAGGACAAGGGCGACGAGAAGGCCGAGGACAATGAGAAGAAGGCTGTAGGCTCGATGGAGATTCCCAAGGCTCCCGAGACCGCGGATGGCGTGGTCAAGGAAGTCCTCAAGGCCGTCTCAGCGAAAGAGCCCGGCAAGATTTACTACATGCTGCCCGACAGCTACCAGAAAGACGTCCAGGGCATCAAGGACATGGTCTTCGGGAAGCTGGATAAAGAGACCGTCGACAACGGCCTGAAGGCCCTCGGCAAGGTGATCGCCGGGCTGGAGAAGCACAAGGGCAAGATCCTCGAAGCCGGCCTGCCCATCCCGCTGCCCAAGGAGGCCCTGGGCCCGGCCATCGACCAGATCGTCAAACTCTGGGGCATCCTCAAGGGCGCCGGTCTGGACACCTACGACGGCTGGGTGGGCCTGGACGTCGGTCAGTTCCTGCTCGCAAATGGCGGCACGATCATGAAGGGCGCGATGGAAGTAGCGGCCAAGACCGAGGAAGGCGCCAAGATCGGCATGGCCACCGCGATGATCTCCGCTGTGGCCGTCGAGGTGAAGACGACCGGCGACGACGAGA
>CAZNWW010000241.1:0-4820 GCA_964576155.1 uncultured Myxococcales bacterium
TTTTCAGGTACTTTCAAGCACAGAAGTCTTCGTTGTTCGCTTGATCGAGGACTAGCCGTCCGTCGACCGAGGCCGGACGGCACCCGGCCCGACGACGGCCACCACAGCCCGCCGGGGTCAACGAACCCCGAGGCGAGCGCTTTCTACTCCCGCTCCTAGTCCCAGATGCCCTGGGGGGAGGGCTCCATGAGGTTATAGGCGTCGAGGGTCTGGCGGAGGAAGAACGGGATCTCGATGTAGCTCTTCAGCTCGACGCAGGCCCGGTTGGCGGAGCAGGTGCAGCCGCCGTTGTAGTCCGCGTTGCACTCCTCGGTGCCGTTCGGGTAGACGTAGCCGTCCTGGATCCCCGCTATCGACGGGTCCCAGAGCACGATGGGCTCACCGGTATCGGGGTTGAGCACCGGGATGTACCAGTCCGGGGTTCCGTCGTTGTTCAGGTCGGGACCGTCGGTGGTCTGGAAGGCCTGGACCAGGAGATCATTCGCGTACTGCAGCACGCGGCCGGAGATACCCTTCTCGACCTTCTTGCCGAAGACCATCTCATGTCCGAAGGTCTTGGCTACGTAGATCTTGCCGTAGGGCCAGTGGAACTCGATCCGGCCCTCGAAGCCCGGATCCGCGTCCTTGCCGAGCTCCCAGATCTTCATCAGGTCCAGCCAGTCCTGCTGCTGATTCTCAGGCAGGTAGAGCAGGGTGTAGGCGATGTAGAACTTCTGGATCTCCCACCCGAGCTGCGGGTCGATCACCGTGACGTTCGCCGGCCCGTTACCTCCGCCATAAGGCTCCTCGGGGACGTTGCCGAAGATGCCGCAGACGGTGGCGCCGGAGCTGGGGAAGCAGGACAGGGGCTCAGCGCCCCACCAGGCGGTCCAACCGATCGCTGATTTGGGGTAACCCTCTTTGTCCACCTGGGGCTTGCCGGCGACGTTGGACGCGATGCGGGGACCCTTGATGAACTCGTCGTTGGTGAGCGCGTTCCCTAAGAAACGACGGTATCCATCGGGGAAGAGGTCAGCGAGGGAGGTCGCCCGGTAGCGCGCGTCCACGAAGTCTTCGCGAGAGTCGGAGATGTAGTTGTCCACCGACTCGGTCATCAGCATCGCAACGCTGATCTTCTCGTAGTAGGAACCCGCGTTCGTCGTGAGCTCGCTGTCGTACTCGCCCTGGTCCTCTGCCAGGCGGTTCTCGATGAGCTTCCCGCCCGCCGCGATGTCGCCGTACTTCCCGGTTGCGCCGTTGGGGATCACGACCTGGGTCTCACCAGGGCTCGCAATGGTATCAACGCTCGACAGCAGGACCGGATTGTTCTCCTCGCGGAAGTGCGGGCCGACTTCGGGCCGCGCCGCTATACGGGCGAAGTGGTCGAAGACCATTCCCGAGGCCAGGATGTTCTCGGGGAACCAGAACGGCGCAACATCCGGCCAGAAGGTCTCGAAGTCGTAGCCCAGGCTCATCGAGAAGTCCTGGTAGATGTTCTTCATCAGGGTGAGGCCCTTGGCCCCGTCCCGGATCTTCTCGTTGTAGCGACGCTGGACTCGCCCTGACGCGGAGCGCACAGAGAAGTTCTGCCGCCCGCGACGGTAGTAGTTGAAGATGTGGTTGACCTCCTGCTGGGTGATCAGGAAGTTGAAGATCTCGTAGGCATCCGCGCCGTTGTCGTGGCGGTAAACGCTCAGGTTCCCGAGATCGGCCCAGCGATCCGTCGCGAAGCCATAGGGCACCCGGGTCCGGCCCAGGTCGTCCACGCCGCCGCCGGCGCGATAGTACCCGCCGAACTCTTCCTCGGTGGGCTTCCGGAGTTTCTCCCATGGTACGTAGTCGACCTCCTGCTGGCGGCAGCGGGTGTATTCACCGTTCACCTTGACGATCTGCCCATCGAGGACAGGGTGCCACTTCCCGGACACCTTGTCGTCATATCGCGCCGGCTTGAACTTCTGCGGGTCCACCACAGTGCAGTTCTGGATCAGCTGGAAGTTCTTCTGCAACTCCGAGTAGTGGATATCGTCGCCCGAGTAGGAGTGACTCATACCAAGGATCCCGCCGAAGTTGTCCAACTTGCCGAAGACCGTGCCCGCCCTCGGCGTGCCGAGATCGTAGTCCGGATCCGAGTGCACCGCTACGGCATCGCCGTAGAACATCCGGGTGGCGGCGAAGTCCCAGGCGCCGATACCGAGGAAGTCCTGGGTCAGCTCCCCCGCGTACTCCATGACCGAGGACGCCATGAACATCCCGAGCAGGTTGTCCGACTCACCGTCGGTGACCGGGTCGAAGTACCGCGGGCCGACACAGTTCTCGCCATTGGCATCCAGATCCTCACAGACGTTGGTGACCGTGCCGTTCCTGGTGCGGAGCTGCCAGTACTGGGGCCGGAAGTTCCACGCGTCGGACGAAGACACGAAGTTGTGGCGCATGCCGATGGAGTGCCCCATCTCGTGCGCGACGACCGACGTGTGCGCTCGCTGGGCCAGGTACCGGCGCATGAGCTCGGCGCGGGCCCACTGATCCCCGTCGGAGTCCTTTGGATTGAACTTGCCGAACTTGGCCTCCAACACGTCCTTCAGTCCCACGATGTCCAGGGGGGCCTCGGCCTCGTAGAGGACGCACCGACCTTGCTCGGCCAGCGCGTTCTGCTTCATCTGGTAGAGCTGCCGCTGGAACGACGGGTTTCCGCCCCGCAGGGGGGAGACCATGTCCATGAGGCCGTCGCTCATGGCCATGCCCTCGACGCCATGGAGCTGCTGGATCATCTTGTTCATCAACTCCGCCTCGACCATGCTCCCCTCGGCGGCCTTGCGGCGAGCCTGGTATAGGGGCGCCATGGTGGACGGCACGCCGGTAGTGGCCATGACACCGGTGAACTCCTGCTTCATCTTGCGAACTGCGTCGATGACCTCGGGGTGCGTCTCGGCGAAGACCTTGTAGTGCTCGCGCATGTCCTCCACCGGGTGGCCGCGGGTGAGCTCTGACAGACGGCGATCCCGCTCCTTCCGGGTCATCTTCGGCAGCATCCCGTCCCGGGACGCGGCCATGGCCGCAATGGTCCAGTCCTTGACGTAGTCGCCGTTGGTGATGTCCTCGGTCTCGAGCTCGCCCGCGATGTAGCGGAGCTGATCAATGACCTTCTGGCTCCAGAGGTCGTTGACGTAGGACCAGACGTTGATGCTGGCGCTCACGGTCATCCCGGTGAGCGGATCCTCCGCGTCGGTGTAGATTCCCCACGGCGACGGGGTCTGGGGCTCCTGGACGACGTTGACCTGGTGATAGCGCAGATCACCACGACGCACCCGCAGCGCGTCCCGGCATGCGGTCAGCTGCTCATCGTCGGCTGTTTCCTCGCCGTCGACAGGGGCGGTCTCCTCCAGCGCGTCGCAGTCTGCCTGGGTCATGCCCTCGAGCAGGCGCCTGCTGCCGCAGGCAGGCGGATCACCGAAGAGGACCGGGCTGTGGCAGAGCACGATCATCTCGTCCATCTTGGCGATGGAGATGACGCCCTCCGAGTAGCCGCGGGCCGCGCCGATGGTGTCAGCCAGGGCCTTGCAGGCCTTTTCGTCGCCGTTCTTGGCCGGGTACTCCAGGCCGTTGCGGCAGTCATCCACCTCCAGGGCCAGGGCGACCGCGTCCACATTGTCGTCCTGCTGCCCGACGTACATGGGGAACCTGGTCTTGCAATCCGCGCCGCCGATCTTGACGCACTCGGTGTACTTGGCGGTGCGCACAGCGGTCCGCAGCGCAACGTCCCATTCGTTGGCCGCGAGCGCTGTTGCATCGAAGAACTCGGGATCCGATTTCTCCGTGTAGTACCACGGAATGGTCTTGGCGACCCGCTCCTGGAAGGGCAGCGTACACATCTGGCGGAACTCGTCGCAGCGGGAGCCGCCGCCCACGGTCGCGCATTCATCCTCGGTGCCGTCGCCGTCGAGATCCCGGTGGGGATCCAAGCCCGCGGGGGTGGTCTCCTCGGTGAAGCACTTGGTCGACCCGGTCATGATGTCCGCGTTCTTGTAGTAGTGGGACCGCTCCCAGATCTGGTAGCGGGCGAGGAACCGGCGCCACTTCTGGTCGCTCATGCCGTAGTTGCGCTCGAAGCCGTACCGCTCCACGTAGAACCCGCCAAAGGCCTGGAAGCGATAGCCGTCCCAATGGCGTGGCTCGTAGTCCACGTCCTCGACCTTGCGGAAGGACTGACGGATGGTCAGCTCCACGGGGCTGCACGAACCCGCCGGGTAGGAGCCGCCGAAGAAGTCGTTGTCCAGGAAGCAGGCCGGGAAGGAATCGATCCCCCAGCCCAGATGCGACAGGTCCACGACCTCCGGCTTGGCGAAGGCCTTGTTGGTGATGTCGAAGTAGCCGCCCTCGAAGTCGAAGTACGGCGCGTCCTCGTGGCGGGGATCGTCCACGTAGTAGGCCAGGGACTCGTACTCGATGCCGCCGTACACGCCGATCAGGGAGAGGGTGTCGAAGTCATAGGAGTCCGTGTTCAGGTTCTCGGACCAATCCACCCGTATGTACTGGCGTTCGTACCAGGGGCGATCCGTGGTGTTCTCTTCGAGGATGTTGAGCATCTCGCCGGTGGTGGGGTTGTATGCATTGACGATGTCAAAGTGCTCATCGATCTCGAAAACCGCAACGATCACGCCGTCAATAATCTCGTCGCCGATCCCCTTGCCGTCGGAGTCATCGACGCGCTCGTAGGAGAGGCGGCCGATGAGGAACGCCTCGGTGATCTCCCACTTCATGCGCGACATGGGCTGGGCATAGGTGGATGTGAACAGGCCGTCCTGGGACGCGCCGTAGCCGACATCCACGAGGGTCCCCTGGGT
>CAZNWW010000241.1:4830-6510 GCA_964576155.1 uncultured Myxococcales bacterium
CAGAACTCGGGGTTGTCCGCCGGATCGACAAGATCGTCACCGACGAAGAAGGTCTTGTCCAGTCCGTAGGGCTGGACGCGATCGATGGCCGGCCGCTCCTCGGCGCACCCGAAGGTGAGCGCCGCGGCCAGCGCCAGACCGAGGATAAGAGTGATGTTCCTGTTGAATGCCTTCATTTTTATTTTCTCCCCTTCGCCTTCATGATCTGGGAAACGAGACCGTCCACATGGAACGTCAGGTCGACATAGACCGTGGTGTACCGATTGATGAACGGGTCTTCCATCGTCGAGTTCAGCTTGAGCTGCGGGCTCACCGTGCTGGCCCCGACCGCAATACCGAGAGACGGCATGGGTCGGGTGTGTACCTCCAGGTCGTAGACCATGGTGTAGCGCCGGTCATCCTGCCCTACTTGAGGCTGGAAGCTCACCGCAGGATCCTGGGTCTCCTGCGAGTACACGAAGTCCATTACCAGGCCGACGCTCGCTGAGAGGCCGATCCAGTTGGTGAACTCCATGGAGATCCCCCCGAGGTTGGTCATCCGCCACTCGGGGTTGCGCAGGCCGCTGTTCAGGTAGATATCGCAGGACCCGCCGGAGCATCCGGGGATCAGCGGCGAGTTACGGCTGCTCGTGGTGTACTCGTTGAAGAACTTCGTGCCCTGGAGGCTGTAGAACAGGGTCAGCCCCTTCAACAGGGGGAAGGTCCGCGAGACCCCGAGGGACGACCGGAGGCCCAGGAACACCGACCGGGCCTGTGAGAGCTTGCTCGTAGGCGTGATCAGATCCAGCCCTCCGCTGAATTCGATGCCCACCCAGGGGATCCGGTAAAAGCTGGATGCGCCTGCACGCACGACCGTGTCGTCCCAGAGGACCTCACCGCTCTTCGTCGTGGTGTCGGAGTCGGTGATCTCCCTCGAGAGCCCTGCGTCCACCCCGATCCAGAAGATCCGGTTGAACCACCACCGTGGCGAGACCCCGAAGGTCATCGCGTAGTAGGGGTTGTACGTCAGCTCAGCGCTCTTGTCGAAGGAGACCGCAGTGGCGACATTGCGGTAGACGAGCTTGGTCCCGCGCCACGGCGCCAGGTCCGTGGATGATGTGAACGTCTCCACCGCCGCCGCGTGCCCTGCGCTCAGGAGCAGGATCAACAGGACCGCCACGGCACGGCCCCTCCCCTGCGGCGATCGACGTCCCTGGAATCCTCGGATCATCCTGTCACCTCCAGGCTGACAGCTGGCAACTCATTTTTTTGCCGCTGGAAACATCGTAATGAACGGACGGACCGAATCAACACCCCACGTCATTTTTTCTAGAGAGCCACTACTCAAGCGGTGCAGAAGGACAGAACAAGGGTGATGCATTACGCGCCGCATCATGCATAGTTTTGCAAGTTGATGTGACAAACTCGTGACTTCACCAGTCCAAAATAAGAAGGTACGATTAAGCATCATCGGCCGCAGATTGCAAGGGAGAATGCCATGGGGAGCTTTACCGGTCACGGACGCTGCGCAACGCGCACCACAAGATCGATAGATGATGCATTCTCCCAGGCGAACGGATGGACGCGAATCCCATCAGTCGTCCAGCTCATGGTGACCACCCGCTGCCCGATGATCTGCCCACATTGCCTGGCCGACGCCGGAACGTCGGGACGGGACATGTCAGACGAAGTGTTTGGTGC
>CAZNWW010000242.1:0-218 GCA_964576155.1 uncultured Myxococcales bacterium
AAACCCGGTGATGGCTGGCAACGTATCGAGCAGAACCATTTGTTCACCATAGATCGTGCCGGGGAGGTCGAGATTTCTCCGATCGCCATGTAAGCGCGCCCGGGCGCCTGTTGATTTGGTCCACGCGTTCAACAATGATACAGTCACCAGGAAAAGCGTGTTCCTTCGGAGGAATCAATGCAGATCGTGTGCCCCCACTGCCAAGCCAAGATAGACTG
>CAZNWW010000242.1:228-1388 GCA_964576155.1 uncultured Myxococcales bacterium
ACGTGGATCGCGTTCATTGTGAGTCCTGTTCAAACAGCTTCCTCGTGCGCATCAAGCGTGGTGGAACCGCGGTCAAGCTGGACGGCGCAGGACGCGAGACCTTCCAGTGGTACGTCCGCAAATCCGACGGCACCCTCCTGAGCTTTCCGACGGACACCCGGTTCAAGGAAGGTATCGTCAAGGGTCTCGTGGATCTCGAGGACGAGGTCTCCGGCGATGGCGAGAGCTGGACCCGCATCAGCACCGTCCCGCTTATCGCCGGCTGGGAGGATCCGCGTGCCGAGGTGCCCGTCCCGACGCCCCAAATGTCGGCGAGTGGACCAGACCCGAACTTCGCCACGGGCACAGGTATACCGGCCCACCGGATTGAGCAGACCAACGACAGCACCTCTCGGGGACTCGAGGGATCCGAAATGCGCGCAGGCGAGGCACAGGTCAGCGCCGAGGCTCGCGGTGAAGAGACAATGGTCTTCCTCCCCGCAGAGGGCGCGCCTGATCCGGAGATCGTGGAGTCGGCGAAGCGCATCGCCCGCCACCTCGCCGGCCAGGACACCGGCTCCCAACCTGATATCAGCAGAGTCCCCAGCTCCGACACCGGGACCAGGCCCAAGCCCCTCGAGGCTGAAGCGCCCCTTCCTCAACCGCAAGCGGAGAGGCCCTCCTCCGTCTCCACGCCTGTGCACTCGCCGAGCCCTCAGCCCACGCCGAAACCGAAGGCGACGCCGCAGCAGCCCGACGCCGACTGGGAGGGAGAAGGCGACTGGGCTCCTCGCATGGAGCCATACCTCTCGGAGGAGGCCACCGGGTACGGCATATACATGCGCAGGAAGAAGCGGATGTATCGGATCATCGGGGCGGTGGTCTTCCTGATAGGTCTGGTGGGGGTCGCCTACCTCGCCAGGGGCCTGTTCTTCCCTCCGGAGGAGCCGGCCAAGCAGGAAGAGAAGCGAGTCGCGGTTCCGGTGGAACCCGTCGTTATGCCAGACGTGACAGCAGACGTGACTGTGGATGACGTCGCTGCTGTGGACGTGGTCGCCGAGGAGACGGCGCCCGGGGACGTCGGGGCTGAAGCCCCTCCCACAGTTGAGCCTGAGACGGCGCCTGAAGACGTCGGGGCTGAAGCCCCTCCCACAGTTGAACCGGAGACAGCGCCCGAGCCC
>CAZNWW010000242.1:1488-2819 GCA_964576155.1 uncultured Myxococcales bacterium
AAGGAGAAGCCCGAGCCCAAGGAGAAGCCCGAGCCCAAGGAGAAGCCCGAGCCCAAGGAGAAGCCCGAGCCCATGGAGAAGCCTGAACCCAGGGGCTTCGACGGTTTCATGTCCAAGGGCAACAGCCTCCGTCGCTCGAGCCCTGGCAAGGCCGTTATCTACTACCTCAAGGCCCTGGACAAGAAGCCCTCGCATCCGGAGGTGAACTACAAGGTCGGGGATTGCTACTACCGCATGGGCAAACACAGCAAGGCGGTCTCATACTTCGACAAGGCGATCTCTGCGAGCGGGTTCCGCGCAGCCTACACGCGGATCGCCCAGAGCCTGGCGGCCCTGGGAAATAAGCAGAAGGCCGTCAAGTATCTCGAGCAGGGCCTCGAACGATACCCCGGGGACGCGCTCATGGAGAGCATGCTCTCTCAGTACAGGTAGGATTTATCGGTATGGACTGGACCGGCACCGGGCGCGCTAGTGTCCGCTTCGATGTCCGCGGGGTTGACTGCTACCTCTCAGTTGAGCAGGTGCGGGAGGTGCTCCTCACCCCTCCCATCACGCGTATCTTCCGCGCTGCACCATTCGTCCATGGCGTCGTGAACATTCGCGGCGAGGTCATCCCGGTCCTCGACCCGGGTATGGTCCTCGGCATCGGGGCGCATGGTGACCCGACGCCGCCCCACATGCTCGTGCTCCTGGAAATCGAGGATATCGTGGTAGCGCTGGCGTCCGGAGGCGAGATCGGTGTCCGGCCGCTCCAGCCCGATGAGCTCTCGGCGCCTCCCGTGGATCTCTCCATCGACGCAACAGACTGCGTACTCGGCATCATCTCTCCAGATGGGACAGGGCGGGGGCCGGGCCTCTTCCTGGATGGACACAGGATCCTGTCTCTGCCTCCGCTGGAGGCGCTACGCTCCGGCGTCGAGCACATTTGATTCCCCTGTCATGAATGATCCACGCGTCCTCGCGCAGGTTCGGAGAAGCTTGCGGCTTCAGACCGGCGTGGACGCTGCTCTCCTTCCTGGATCTCTGGAGGAGGCAGTGGCTCGGCGCCTCGAAACGACCGGACTGAGCCCCGAGGCCTGGTTGACGAGGGTCACAGGGGAGGATACGGGGGGGCAAAGTGAGACGGCGGAGCTCCTGGCCGACCTCGGAATAGGACATACCCACCTCTTTCGCCACCGAGCTGTATGGGATGTCCTCGTCCAGGATCTGGCAGGAGACGGGCTGGCGCGTGTCCTCGAGGTGCTCCTCCTGGGCGTGTCCACCGGTGAAGAGGCCTACACAGCGCTCATGCAGATCGGCACAAGGGTCGGGCTCGACAATGTCTCTGCCCT
>CAZNWW010000242.1:2829-5875 GCA_964576155.1 uncultured Myxococcales bacterium
CGGAGCACGTCCCCGCCTGGGCCCTGGACCGCTACCTGGATCCTACGAAGGATGGATTCGCCGTACGTGAGACAGTGCGTCGCCGTGTCCGGTTCCTCGTCGGGAGCCTCTTTTCGGTGCCCGCGACGGGACAGCACGATCTGGTCCTCATGCGGCACGTACTGATATATTTCCGTCCCCTGGACCGACGCCGAGCGCTGGATCGCGCTGCGGGACTCTGCCGCAAGGGCGGACTCCTGGTCCTCGGCGCCTCCGAGGGGGGAGAGCTAAGCGGAGATGACCGCTTCGAGGTAGTCCTTGAGGGATTGCCGGTCTTTCGGAAGATAGATGTGTCCAAGCGATCGCACCCGACTCCGAAGCCTCGAGAGGAGATGCAGGCGCGCCCGAAGATTCAATCGGAGCCCTTGGTGTTCCTAGACGAGGACGGTGTCACCGGGTTGTTGCGTCCATACCTCTCCGCTGAGCCCGGCGGCGCGGTGACCATCGATCTTCGATCAACTGACAGCGTGATCCCTGACGCTGCATGGAGCCTCGGGCGAGGCTTGCGGCTCCTCGCTCTTAGGGGTACCTTTGTCTCCGTGTTGTCGCCGACCGCCGATGCCCCCCGCAGGACCCTGAAGGCGTCTCTGGTCTGGGAGCTCGCCCGGAACGGCCTGATCCGCTGGGAAGAACCTTGAAGAAGGACCGCGTAACCAACCTGCTTCGGCCTCTCGTGGCGGTCTCTCCGCCGCGCTGGGACGACGCTGCGAACGCGCTGGACGCTCTCGTGTGCCCGGTCCCTCTCCGACAGAAGATCGCTGGGTGCATCACGCGGCGGGCGAGCCTGGATGAGCTCTGGCCTGCCTTGGACGAGTTGGCGGCGCTGGCGGATGCCTCCGACGCTGTGGGAGGGGTCTCCGGCCCCGAATCGGCCCCAAAGGGGCCTCCCACAGGGGATCCTGGGGGGGCTGCGATAGATTGGACCCCGCCTCCCATCGGTGAAGACATGATACAGGAGTTTTTCTCCGAGGTGGATGGACTGCTCGTGGATCTCGGTCCTCTCCTGGTGGATGCGTCTAGTGATTCGCCGGAGGTTTTGAACGAGATCCACCGCCGTCTCCATACCATCAAGGGGAACTCGGGCATGGTCGGGCTGACGCCACTCATGCGGGTGGTGCACGCGATGGAGGATCTCGTCAAGAAGGTGCAGGCCGGCGCTGCACCGCTGGATGATCCCACCCGCGCTGTTCTCCTCGAGGGCATCGACGTGGCGACAGAGGTGACACGGGTAGCAAGGGAGAACAGCCGGGATACGGTGGCTTGGGAGGCCTACAGGGCGCGTGTCGTTACACAGATGGAGGGAGGCCGGGCCTCGGCGTTCCCACCTGCCATGCCCGAGAGATCTCCGACCGTTCAGGAGAGCCCTTCCCCCTCGTCGGGGGAGCCGGCGCCTAAGGCGCCCACGGTGGGCCACCCCGTGCAGAGATCCAAAGCTGCCGACGCCACCCGTACCCTCCGGGTCGACTTCGCCCGGCTGGACAGCCTCGTCAACCTCGTCGGGGAGCAGGTCACCACGGAGAACCGCCTGGCGCGCGTCGTCCAGCAGTTCCGCAACAGGCTCGACGAGTTGAGGCCTGGCGTCGATGGCGAGACGCCGGCGGCCGGGATCCTGTCAGCGCTGACCCTGGAGGATGGCACGACCTGGTCCATCGAAGACTTCTACGAGGCGCTGGAGCAAGCGGCTGCGGAGCTCGAGATCACATCCGGGAAACTCCAGGCCTCTGTCCTTGGAATGCGTATGGTACCCATAGGCCGCCTCTTCAACCGCCACAAGGCTACGGTCTTCCAGATCTCCAATACGTTGGAGAAGAAGGCGAGGCTCATCGTTGAAGGGGGCGACGCGGAGCTGGACAAGCGCCTCGTGGAGCAGCTGGAGGATCCGCTCCTTCACCTCGTCCGGAACGCGGTGAGCCACGGCGTGGATTCTCCCGAGGCCAGGCGGCAGCAGGGAAAACCTGAAGAGGGTAGCGTGACCCTGAGAGCCTACCCCGAGGGCAACCTCATGGTCATCGAGGTTGCGGATGATGGGGTCGGAATCGACCACGAGGTCCTCCGCGGCAAGGCCGTGGAGAAGGGCTTCCTGAGAAAGGACGAGGCATCGGCCCTCGACGAACGCGAGGCCATGGAGCTGATCTTCGCGCCGGGTTTCTCGACCACCAGCCAGGTGGACGACATCTCCGGCCGCGGGGTGGGGCTGGACGTCGTGCAGGAGCGCGTCGCCCGCCTCGGCGGCGCGGTCACCGTAGACTCCCGCCCCGGGGAAGGGACGACGTTCCGCCTCAAGGTCCCGCTCACTCTGGCGCTCACCCGAGTCCTCCTGGTCGAGGCCGGAGGCGACCCGCTGGCGATCCCCGTCGCCACGGTCCGCCAGGTCCACAACCTCGAGGAGGTGAACATCGTAGAGGTAGGTGGTCGCACGATGGCCTCCGTGGGCGAAGACACCCTGCCTTACGTCGACCTTGGTTTCTTCCTCGGACTGGCGCCCGGCGCCGTGCCGGCTGAGGGATCCGCTGTCCTGGTCCGCGTGATCCACGGCGAACGGCTGGCGCTCTTCCACGTGGACCGCGTCCTCACCCAGCAGCAGGCCGTGGTGAAGGACATGGGTGCGCTCCTGTCCCACGTTCCGCACTGCATGGGCTCGACCATCAACGACGAGCAATGCGTCTTGATCCTCGACTCGGCGTCGGTGATCCGAGAGTGGGGCCGCAGCTCGCAATGGCTCATCCCGACCGACGCCGCTTCTGCAAAACCCATTGGCGACACGGACCATAAGGACGCGCAGTCAAAGCGGGCCCCCGCCCTGGTGGTCGTCATCGGAGACGACGTCGGGGAGACGGGGCTGGAGGGGACTCCCCTGTTCCTGCTCCTCCGCCAACCTGGGGGCGCCGACTTCCCGGACGACGCAGCGGCATTCCTGGTCGTCCACGACGAGTACGAGGCCTTGGGCGAAATGGTCCGCTCCGTACGATCATCCGTGGGGCCGACGGTGCCTGTAGTTGCGTTGATC
>CAZNWW010000242.1:5885-6411 GCA_964576155.1 uncultured Myxococcales bacterium
GGGGGCAGACGACGCATGGGGCGATGCTCACCCGGCGAACGAGCGCCTGGAGCGTCTGGAGCGTGTCCTGATGCTCTACCAGCATGTGGGCCGGTCCCGGGGCTCCGTCGAGGAGGCCCCATGAAGGTCACCCTGGCGACGGACAGCCATGCGCTTCGCTCCGCAGTGAACCTGCTCTTGGACGGACTCGAGGGAGTGGACCTCCGGACCCACACCGGTCGCCTGAACCGTCCCCAGGACGGTGACAGGGATGCTGTGCTTGTCACAGGAGCGTGGGAGCTGGACGCGCCTGCGCTTGCCGGCGCGCTGCGCTGGCGGGACGAGGGTCACATCGCAGGAGTCCTTGCGGTCTCCCTCACCGAGATACGGGATACGGAGACAGAGATCCCGACGATATCGCTCCCGTGCGGGCCGTCGGTGCTCCTCGAGGGCATCGCTCAGGCCCGCATCGCAGCCCCTGTGGAGGTCGCACAACCCGCAGCACCACGCACGGTCATATCATTCCGCTGAGGTTCGTCGCGGGCGA
>CAZNWW010000243.1:0-6405 GCA_964576155.1 uncultured Myxococcales bacterium
GGCCCGGGTGAGCCCCTCGACGAGGAGATCCCTGCGCGCCTGGAAGACCAGGGCCTGGGCCTCCATCTCGCCCACCGCGTGGCGCAGGGCGATGACCGTTGCGATCTGGATCGCCTGGAAGATGCCGTAGTCGTAATAGCCCTTGATCGCGCCGAGGAGCTTCACCATGTCCGGGTTCCCCACCACGAAGCCGACCCTCCAGCCCGCCATGTTGAAGCCCTTGGACATGGTCAGGGTCTCCACGCCGACGTCCTTGGCCCCCTCCGCCTGGAGGAAGCTCGGCGCCCGGTAGTCGTCGAAGGTGGTCATTCCGTATGCGAAGTCCTGGATCACGTAGAAGCCATGGCGCTTCGCCAAACGCACGATCTCCTCGAAGAAGTCCAGCTCCACGGTGCGGGTCGTGGGGTTATGGGGGAAGTTGAGGTTGACGATCTTGGGCCGGGGCGAGACGTTGCGGCAGGTATCAGCGATGCGCCTGAGGAGGGCCTCCTCGCCATCCCGCATTGAGACCCCGATGACGTTGGCGCCCGCGATCACCGGCGCGTAGATGTGGATCGGAAACGCAGGCGTCGGGGTCAAAACCACGTCCCCGGGCCCCAGGGTGGCCAGGCAGAGGTGGCTGAAGCCTTCCTTGGAGCCCAAGGTCGCGATGACCTCGCTCTCCGCCTCCAGGTGCACGCCCCACTGCCGCTCGTAGAAGTCAGCGACGTCCTGACGCAGGTTGAGGAGCCCCTGGGAGACCGAGTAGCGTTGATTCCGTTTTATCCCCGCTGCCTCGGCGAGCTTGTCCACCACCACCTGCGGCGTCGGATCGTTGGGGTTGCCCATGGCCAGGTCGATGACGTCGATCCCGTCACTCCGAAGCCGATGCTTCAGCGCGTTGATCTTGCTGAAGAGGTACGGCGGCAGCCGGTGCATCCGCCCCGCCGCCATCTCCGGCAGATCGGTGGCCAGGAGCTCATCCGCTGAGAGACCGTCATAGACGTCGTTGGGCTCCATGGTTTCCTCCTTGGTACGGCCAAGGATGCCCACAGACCGCCGCCACTGCAAGAGGCCGTGAGTTTGCCCGGGGATCGCCATCTCCCCATCTTGTCGTACACTATGTCATCGGGGGGAGCCATGAGACAACGCGTCGGGACGGGGGAACGAGCGTGGGGCGCCAATACTGGCGCCTCAACGCATCAGACTTCCCGAATAACGATGGTGTTCCTGATGAGAATCAGTTCCAAGGAGCATGAGAGCGGGATAATGGCCGAATCGATGAGTAGTCTCGTTCCTCAGGAGTCCAGATAACTATCGGAGTTGCCCAGAACTGGGCCAGGATAAGCAAATTGGGGGCACATCGGCTTGTGTCGACTGACGTCTTCAGGATAGGGACGCACTTCTCCCCAGAAGGTCCTGGGTGTAAGATTTCCGGAGGAGGGTAGCCTACGGAGGTGGCCTGCACTCAGCCTTGGACCTGATGACATGCTTTGAGAGATGGCTCAGGGCCCAACGGTCCAGGGTTTTGCGGGGGACCTTTCGGCGGGGGGCAGCCGCGACGGCGGCCACTTTGCGGGGGGAGATGGATCCTGCCGCCGCCGCGTCGCGAAGGGCAGTTGGGGGGTAGTTCCCCTCCGGTTGACCGCCCCCGTCGAAAGGTCCCCCCCGTGCCGACCGGGTTGCTTGGCTGGTAGTTGAGAAGATTCCTGAGATCCCTGCTTTCTCCGGTCGCTCGGGATGACGGGGGATTCCTGGTCGCTGGCTCCCGGCTCGGATTCCTGGTCGCGGGCTCCCGGCTCGGCTATGTCCGTCTGTGCACCAGAGACGTTGGGTGCTGCGCCTCCGGCAGTCGTCGTGACTTCCTTTGTGTGAAGGTCGAAGTCATCCGATGACAGCGCCGGGCCAGCCCGCTCCCCCGTTCCCGCTGTTCCCGAGCACGAGAGCGAGCCTGAAGCCCGTGAATCGGGGCCGGAGGCCCCTCCCACAGGGGAAAGATGTTCCCTTGGCACGAGGCCTTGTTGCCGAGGTCGCCGAGCCGGGATATCATCCCGTCATGAAATGCTGCATCGTCATCATCCTCGCCTCATTGCTGACCGCCTGCGGCGTCGGGGAATCCTCTGAGACACCGGAGCTCCCCGTCGGGGAGCTCCCGCCCACGGACAGTACCGCTGCAGATACAGCCGAGGTCATCCCCCTCCCGCCGCCCGTTCCCACTGAGGAGGTCTTGGCACCAGGGCCGTATGGCGTCGGTGAGATCCTCCTGGAGTTGGAGGATCCAACACGGTCTACCCCGCCCAACGGGAGCTACGAGAGTTCGGACACACGCCTCCTGTCCACCGTGATCTGGTATCCCACCACGCCCGGTCCGGGGGATCGATTGGTGCCGGTGGAGGACGCAGCGCCTGATGCCGACGGCGGGCCGTGGCCCCTCGTGGTCTACAACCACGGGTTCTCGTCCCGGAATGACGAAAACGCCAAGCTCGCCGCATACCTGGCGAGCCGTGGCTTCGTGGTCGCTGCGCCTGATTTCCCCCTGACCAACATCTTCGCGCCGGGCAAACCCACAGTGGTGGACATGATCAACCAGCCTGGAGACGTGCGGTTCATCATGGATCATCTCACCGGGGATCATCCCGACGCGAATCATCCGTTGCTGGGACAGATCGACGAGGAGCATATCGGTCTGGCCGGGGTTTCCCTCGGCGCCATGACCGCCCTGGCGGTGACCTTCCACACCGATTTCCAGGATCCGCGGATCCGCGCCACGGCCGTGGCCGCCCCTCCGGGGTGCTACTTGGCCGAGGAGATCTACGACACCGCCGAGGTCCCTCTCCTGATCCTCCATGGTACCGGCGACGCGATCCTCACCTACCCCGAAAACGGCCCATCAACCTGGGCGCGCGCCAACCCACCCAAGTACTTCCTGACCCTCGACGGCGGGACCCATACGTCCATGGCCGGGCTGGCCATGCCCCTCATGGAGGTCCTGGGCAACACTGACGATGTGGGCTGCCAGACCATGGAGGACAACCCCTCCCTCGATCCCGACGCGTTGGCCGGGATGTCCTCGGAGTTCGGGGGAGTCGATTTCGCTACGGTCCGGGAAGAATGTCCGGCCCCGTGTTCGGTCACGGTGAATGCGCCGATGATGGACCCACATCGACAGCTCGACCTGGTCCACCAGAGCATGATCGCGTTCTTCGTCGCACGCCTCCAGGGCGACGACCGCTACGAAGCGTACCTGAGGGAGGGTCTCGTCGGTGAGGAGGAGGACGTGACGTTGGTGTTCGCGCCCTGAACCGACCGGGCTGAGGACCTCCATTTCGCCCCGACTTTCTCATCTCGGCTGTCGAGTCCCGGATCGCTTGGTCTCATCGACTGTTTTGGCTAGACTACGTGCAGCCCGAAACGCGGAGGTCGTCGATGAAGCGGTTGCTTCTGTTGCAGTTGTCCATTTGTCTGCTCTGTCTCATGGCCTGCGACGGAGGCGGTGAAAACGGTGATCCCGGGAAGACTGACACCGCGGTCCCGGCGGAGGACGCCATGACGACGCCGGACGCGACACCACCCGAAGATCTAATCCCCTGGGAGATCGACCCGGATCCTGGCTGCAACGGAGACTTCTGCGCGGCGGGCCCCGACCATGCGCCGAACCCTGCCGATTGGGGACCGTTCCCGGTCGGCGTCACCACCATGACCGTGGACGTCCTGGACCACGAGGGGGAGCCCCGCTCCTTCAGGGTGGAGATCTGGTACCCCACCACCGAGGAGTTCCGGGACGGGCCGTTCGAAGAGATCAACATCTACGAGGACGCGCCGGAGGAATACAAGCCGTACATCGAGATTGCGAAGACGGAGGTGCCGTCCATGCCTACCAAGGCTGTGCGCGACGCTACGGTACGGCGGGGCGACGGACCCTACCCCATCATCCTGTTCAGCCACGGCGCGTACGGCGTACGCTACCAGAGCGTGTTCTTCACGATCCCCCTGGCCAGCCACGGCTACATCGTCGCGTCCATGGACCACCCCAAGAACACCCTGTACGACATCCTGGCCTATGGCTACGACATGGACGTGGTGGTGATGTCGACCATGGATCGGCCGACGGACGCAATCATGACCCTCACCGCGGTGACACACCGGAACGAAACCCCGGAGGACATGTTCTACAAGTCCATGATCACCGACAAGGTAGGCATGTCCGGACACTCCTTCGGCGCCTTCCTGAGCCTCCTGATGGGGAGCCTCGACCCGCGAATCAAGGCCATCGTCCCCATGGCTCCTGCCTCGGGTTTCCTCGATATATTGGGGTATCCGGCGGACGGCCTGAAGATCCCGACGATGCTCATGGGAGGTCTGATCGACAAGACCCTGCCCCCCGACGAAGAGCTACTACCCGTGTGGCCCAAGATCCCACCACCGAAGGGCTTCCTGCGCTTCCCCACGGGGGGACACTACACCTTCTCTGACATCTGCGTCCTGGATCTGATCAAGGTGGCGGATATCCTGGACTTCGGAGACGCCGAGGATGCGCTCGAGGACGGGTGCGGGCCGGAGAACATCGATGTAGCGGTGGCCCATCCGCTGATCAACCAGATGGGCATCGGCTTCTTCAACTGCTACCTGCGCGGCAGCACCGGCTCCCTCAAGTACTTCGACCAGGCCGCGGGAGAACCCTGGACCGACGAGATGCTCTACGACTGGATCAGCGAGTAGATCCCGGGCGCTGGGGCTCACCACGGGGGAGGGAGAGCCTACTCGCTTGCCCCGCCGAGCTTCCTACGGGTCACCTTGGCGACATGTAGCATCACCCCGACCGAGATTGCGGCTCCCGCACCGAGGATCGCGATCTCCATTATCCCGATTCCGTCACCGCCCTCGAGGGCTTCGGTTAGATCTCGGGCGAGAGAACCCACGTATACCTGGAGCGAAATCATCGGCAACATTCCGATAAAGGTCGCCAGGGCATTGGCCGGCAGGGACGCGCGGGTCATGGCGATTGCATAGTTCATCCAGGTGTAGGGGAAGAGGTAGCTCATGCGCAGGAGCACCAGGAGACCGAGGCCGCCCTCGTCGACCCCCTCGACCACACGGGTCCACTTGGAGTGCCTGAGCCCCCGGGGCCGCCCGAGGCGGCGCAACACGAGGCGCCCCACCAGCTGAGTGGCGAGGGACCCGAGGACCACCGCGGCCATGCCCGTCACGATGCCACCTATGGGACCGAAGAGGAATCCGGCCCCGATGGTGAGGAGCGGCGTGGGGATCAGGAGCAGGGTCGAGACGACGAACGCACCGATGAGGAGTACAGCACCCAACGGGCCCATGTCCTGGACAGCATGGAGCAGACTGCGGAGCAGATCCCGTGCAGGACCGGATACAACGAAGAGGATCGCCGCCGCCACCACGCCGATGACGAGGCCGACCCGGATGATCCAGGTACGGTTCACGGTGCCGATGGGGGAGTTGACGTGCCAGGAACCCGAAGGAGCATGCCCTTAGGTGCGGACCAGCGCCCGACGCCGGACGATGATCAGCCCGAGGAGCGCGAAGAGGAGGGGCAGGAGGGCTGCAGGCTGACCGCCCACGCCCGTGGCGCAGCTCGTTGAGCTGCTGCCCTCGTCAATGCCGCCGCCAGGTCCGCCGTTGCCGTTGCCGTTGCCGTTGGTATCCTCCTCACAGGCTGCGTCCGCCAAGCACTCTATGTCTTCGCAGTCTACATAATCATCGCCATCGTCGTCCTGGCCGTTGTCACAGATCTCAGGATCCACGTCGGGAACGGCGCCGCAGGCCGTATCGTTTTCGCAGGCAAAGTCGTCGCAGTCCGTGAAGTCGTTCTCGTCGTTGTCGATGCCGTCGTCACAGATCTCCTGGAAGGCAGCGCAGGCGGGGTCATCGTTGCAGTCGAAGTCGTCGCAGTCCACGTAGCCGTTCGCGTTGTCGTCCTGCTCGTTGTCGCAGATCTCGTCCCCGCCGGTGCCCTCGCAGGCCGGATCGTCACCGCAGTCGAAGTCGTCGCAGTCCGTGAAGCCGTTGTCGTCGTTGTCGATGCCGTCTTCACAGTCAAACTCGCCCTCGAACTCACAAGCCGGGTCGTCGTCGCAGTCCCAGTCGTCACAGTCCACGTAGCCGTTCCCGTCGTTGTCCTCGCCGTCACTGCAATCGAACTCGCCGACGAACTCGCAGGCCGGATCCTCGTCGCAGTCCCAGTCGTCGCAGTCCGCGTGGCCGTCGCCGTCGTCGTCCTGGCCGTTATCGCAGATCTCGTCTCCGCCGGTGCCCTGGCAGGCTGGATCGTTGCCGCAGTCGTAGTCGTCGCAGTCCGTGAACCCGTCGTCATCGTTGTCGACGTCGTCGTCGCAGTCAGACTCAAACAAGCCGGCGCAGGACCGCTCCTCGTCTCACTCCCAGACATCACAGACCAAG
>CAZNWW010000244.1:0-370 GCA_964576155.1 uncultured Myxococcales bacterium
ATAGATGGTTTTTTAGGGCCCGGGGTCAACGACGGCAGACAGCTCCGCTATGGCGGCGTCGATGAAGCGATTCAAGAGGGTGCTCTTCACATCTGTGGTGGAGTAGAACGCGCAGTAGACGCAGCGAGAGCGGCAGAAAGGGACGTGGACGTAGAGTTGCCGAGGCCCGGGCATGGCTCTCAGTCTTTGCCCCGCCGGAGGACAGCGTAGAAAGCCTTCTGGGGGATGTTGACCTGCCCGAAGGTCTTCATGCGTTTTTTGCCTTCCTTCTGCTTCTCCAGGAGCTTCCGCTTTCGGCTGACGTCGCCGCCGTAGCACTTGGCGGTGACGTCCTTGCGCACAGCGGAGACTGTCTCTCGGGAGATGATCT
>CAZNWW010000244.1:380-6397 GCA_964576155.1 uncultured Myxococcales bacterium
TTGCCCCCGATCGCGCCCTGGATGGCTATCTTGAACTGGTGCCTGGGCAGCTCGCCCTTCAGCTTCTTGCAGATCTGCCTCGCCTGGCCCAACGCGCGATCCTTGTGGAGGAGCATGGCGAGCGCGTCCACGGATTCACCGTTGACCCGGATCTCGAGCTTCACCAGCTCACAGGGGCGGTTGTCGATGACTTCGTAGTCGAAGGATCCATAGCCCCGGGTGAGGGACTTCAAGTGGTCGTAGAAGTCGTAGATCACCTCTGCGAGAGGCAGCTCCACCCGCAGCTCGACCCGCCCCTCTCCGACGTAGGAATGTGTCGGGTTCACGCCCCGGCGTTCCATGCAGAGTCCGATCACCGCTCCTAGGTATTCGTCGGGGAGGATCATGGCGCCACGTATGAAGGGCTCCTCTGCGCCCTCGATCTCCGTGGGGTCGGGGTAGTGGGCCGGATTGTCGATGTCCACGTTCTCGCCGTTCTTCAGCCCGATTCGGTACCGCACCGATGGGGCCGTGACGAAGAGGTCGAGGTTGTACTCCCGCTCCAGGCGCTCCTGGGTGATCTCAGCGTGAAGCAGCCCCAGGAAGCCGCAGCGGTAGCCCGAGCCCAACGCGGAGGAACGCTCCAGCTGGTATTGGAGGGACGCGTCGTTGAGCGCCTGCTTGGACAGGGCCATGGTCAGATCTTCGAATTGGTCGGTGTCGACGGGGTAGATCGAAGAGAAGACCACGGGCTTGATCTCGACGAAGCCTGGGAGCTGGGTCGGGCTGGTGTCGTCTTCACTGGTGATCGTGTCGCCGATGGGGGTGTCGCCGACGGACTTGATCCCCGCGATGATGTAGCCCACCTCGCCCGCGCCCAGGCACTTGATGGACTTGCGCTGGAGGCGGAAGCGACCGACCTCCTCGACCTTCACCGTCTTGCCCGTGGACATCACCTTGATCATGTCACCCGATCTGATGGAGCCGTTGACGATGCGCACGTACACGATGGTTCCCCGGTAGGGATCGTAGTGGGAGTCGAAGATCAGGGCCTGGAGGGGGGCTTCAGGGTCGCCTTCGGGGGTGGGAATCTGCTCCACCACGGCCGCGAGGATCTCATCCACGCCGACGCCGGTCTTCGCGCTGCAGCTCATCGCCAGATCCGCGTCGAGGCCCAGCTCATTGTCCACCTGGCGGAGGACGCGGTCCACGTCGATGTTCGGGAGGTCGATCTTGTTCACCACAGGGAGGATCGTCAGATCCAGCTCCATGGCCTTGTAGAGGTTCGCAAGGGTCTGGGCCTGCACGCCCTGGCTCGCGTCGATCACGAGGAGGGCCCCCTCGCAGCCCGCCAGCGCCCGGGAGACCTCGTAGGAGAAGTCCACATGGCCGGGAGTGTCGATGAGGTTCAGGAGGTACTGCTTGCCGTCGGGACCGGTGTAGTCCATCGACACTGCGGAGGACTTGATTGTGATCCCGCGCTCCCGCTCCAGGTCCATGTCGTCCAGGAGGAGACCTTTGCTCTCGCGGGCGTCCACGGATCCGGTTTTCCGCAGAAGCTGATCCGAGAGGCTGGTCTTCCCGTGGTCGATGTGGGCGATGATGCTGAAGTTTCGGATGTGGTCCACCGCGTGCTCCCTGTCGCCCCTACGGGCGGCGACAGCGTGCCCGGGAAGTGAGGGAGAGTCAAGGACGATCGGACATGAGCGCACCGGGGAACCGGCCCTGTTCTTCAAACTCTGCCAGCAGGCGGTCCTTCTCGCGGTAGCGCTCCATGAGCCAGTCGGCGCGGCCCTCGTCGTCATCTGGCAGGGCGCTTACCTCGAAGCGTCGTACGTGGAGGGAAACCCGCGGGGCGAAGCCCTCGACCCATTGCCACAACGTAGGGACGCCGCCGTGGTAGCCGATGGTGCAATCGAGCACCGCGCCCACGTGGCCCTCCAGGCCCTGGAGCGTAGCGACGAAGCCCTTGGTGCGCGGGAGGAGGACGTGCTGCAGGACCGGGAGGTCGTTGTCCTTCGCGTATGAGCGGCTTCGCTCGGCCTTGGCGGGTGTGATCCGGGTTCCCTCTGCAAATGACATGATCCAGACGGGTATACGGTCCGACACGATCCGGTGGAAGGTCCGGCGGATCTTCTCCTTGTCGGTGGTCCAGGCTCGCTTGATGAACAGGCAGTCCAGGAAGAGCATGCCCCAGCCGATCCCAGGGACGTACTTGAGCACGTCCTTCACGTACCACTTGAGGTCCCCCAGGCGACCCTTGCGCCAGGCCAATTCGAAGAGGACCGGGATGTCACTCATGGACTGGTGGTTGCACAGGACGATCACTTCGTCGCCCGCGGGGACGTCGTCGCCGGTGATCTCCACCTGGACTCCATGGACGCTGCGGACACTCACGGCGCACCAACTCCACCAGAGGTCCGCCACGAACTTGTTGATCCGACGGAAGGTCGTCCGGGAGAAGGGTAGCAGCACTACGCTCAAGGTCTGGACAAGATTGATGACCAGGAGCGTGGGGCAGAGGAAGAGGGCCACCAGGCTGCCCAGGACGCGCCCGCGCAGGCGGATCCATCGTTCCGGCGGGTCGGACAGGGGGGGGAGGGGCATGGCGGGTCTCCGACTCAGTAGCTGACCGTGGTGCGGAACACCTGGGCCGTGAAGGTGATGGGCTTCCCTGAGTTGTTGTAGATGCTGTCGGTCTCCCAGGTCCGCTGGACCCCGGTGAAGAACACCTTGCCGCCGTCGCTTGTGGGGGCCACCATGCCGCGGGCGAAGCCGTGGAGGGGCGACGGGCTCTCGTTCTGACCCGGCTGTTCGAGGAGGGTGGTCACGGTCCAGTTCTTGCCGTCGTGGATCGCGTAGCGCAGTTGTCCCTGGATGCCGTTGGCATAGTTGTTCGAGTCGTGCCACTCCGTGAGGTCGTGGAAGGCCACGTGGATCCGCCCGGCGCTGTCCAACGCTACCTGGGGCATCTCGCCGGTGTACTTCTGGCCGTCGCCCCCGCCATAGCCGTCCGGCTCTGTGACCACGGTCTCGTAGCACCACTCACCCTCCGCGGCGGGGGCGTAGACCCGCAGCTCGGTCTCCTCGAGGGAGCCGGTGACTGCGCGGCGCTGCCAGCGGCCGACGATCACCGGATCCCCGGCGGGGCTGACTGTGATGTCCGGTTGGTTGGTGAAGCGGTCGTCGGGGTCCTCCCAGACCGTCCCGGAGACCTGGGCCTCGTCCCAAACGCCACCGGGGATGACCCGCCCCCAGTAGAGGTTCATGTCACAGGGATCAGGATCACAGGGATAGATGTTGGGCTTCTGGTACACCGCGTGGATTGAGCCGTCGTTCGCCGGCGCCCAGGCGAGGATCTCCTCGACCTCGGGATGGGTCGGGTAGGTGGTGATGGCCCAGGCTCCTCCCGGCCCTCGTGACGCGATGAAGGGCGTCTCTACGCCGGCGACCTTGGCGGTTCCCAGGATACGCATGCTCCCGTCGCCGCTCAGGTCCGCGTGGTGGAAGTGCACCCAGTCCGGTGCCCCGCCGAGGGCCGCGTCCGCGGCCACGATCGTCGTCGCCCAGGTGCCATCGTCACTCCGAGTGTAGTCCACGAGGGTGTCATCAAAGGTCGAGCCCACCACATGGGGTACGCAGGCCGCGTCGAAGAGGAGAGCGGCCTCCGCGTCGGACCAACTCACATCGGGGTCCACCAGCTCGGGGGTCTCCCCCGCGGCGGTGACGTCCACGTAGAAGAGCTCGTCGTCGCCCCCGTGCTCGGCCAGGAAGATCAGCCCTGCGGTCCCGCACAGGCCGACCGCCAACGGCGGGTTGAGTCGTCCCGTGATCGGACTTCCCTGTTCGTCAGTGGTGTTCATCGCCAGGCCCGTCGTAACAGCGATCTCCTGCGGCGCCCCGGTGACGGCGACCACTGCCACACCGCCCCCTGTCGACTGGAGACAGGTGGACGAGGGAGTGGCGCCCCCCCCGTCCCCCGCTGTGTTCCCGCCACAGCCGGCGGTCCATACGAGGGCCAAGAGGATGTACAGGAATCTCAGCATCACCATCTCCCTTTCCGGCAGCCCTTGACCGGCCTTCCAGCGGGCCGTTCTATCGTCTCTGCTGGCGAAGGATGCGATGATATCACAGGCTCCTGAGGGGAGACAGCGAGGCGGAGTCAGATTTATCAGTCTCCCGCTCAGCATGCGCGGGAGCAAAACATCATCCTCTGATCTGCGATGCGCTTCACCTTCAGCATCGACTCCGGCATGATCCTTGGAGTGACCCCTCTCTCTGAGGAGGGTGAACGCTATGGGAGGTGAGCCCATGTACAGGTGATTGGTCACTATCGGCGTGATTTCCCTGGTCATCGGATGCGGCGGTGGTGACAGCGTATCGAACGATGTCCCCGATATTCAGACGGATCGGGGCGCGGGGTATGACCTCTATTTCTGGCAGGACGCGACGGAAATCGAAGGCACGGCTTTCCCCGTGGATGTCGTCGATGTCACGGACGCGGCGGACGGGGGAGACCTCGTTGCTTCGCTGGACACCAAGGATATCGCGGATCTCTCCGACGCTGCCGATGCTGTCGATCTCTCTGACGCGGGGGACACACCCGAGCCTGTTGACGTCCTGGACATTGCGGAGGTGACCGACACGCTGGACACCTCGGACGCCCAGGATCTCCCACCGGATCTGCCTCTGGATCTGCCTCTGGATCTGCCTCCGGATCTCCCGCCGGATCTCCCCCCGGACATCTTCGACGAGTGGGGAACCCCCTGCGAAGAGGACATGGACTGTGGTGAAGGGATCTGTCTGACGACCCCTGGCGGCGACATCTGCGCCCCGGACTGCCCGGATTGTCCCCAGGGCTGGGGATGCCTCGAGATCGATCTCTCCGACGTCCCCACCGAGGTCTGTGTGCCGGATTGGTGGGACGTCTGCATGCCTTGTCAGACCTTCGGTGACTGCACGGTCGCCGGGACTCTCTGCGTCACCATCGGTGACGGGAAGTTCTGCGCGAACTCCTGTGGCGGAGACGAGGATTGCCCGGACGGATGGGAGTGCGACGAGGTGCCGGGTACCAGCATCGACGCATGCATGCCCACCTCGGGCAGCTGCTCCTGCCAGGCCGGTGACGAGGGCCTGGTCCAGGATTGCGAGGTGGTCAACGAGTTCGGTGCCTGCCCCGGCGAACAGGTATGCACCGGCGAGAACGGCTGGGGGCCTTGCGACGGCGCGGTGTCCACAGCGGAGGTGTGCAACGGCGAGGACGAAGACTGCGACGGCTTCGTGGACGAAGGCTTCGACGACACGGACGGTGACGGCGACGCGGATTGCGTGGACCTGGATGACGACAACGACGGGGACCCGGACGTGGACGACTGTGAGCCCCTCGACCCGACGATCCATAACGGCGCGGAGGAGCCCTGCGACGGCGTGGACAACGACTGCAGCGGCGTCGCGGACGACGACGCGACGGACACGGACGACGACGGTATTGCGGACTGCGTGGACCCGGACGATGACGGCGACGGGGTGCCGGACGAGGTGGACAACTGCCCCCTGATCCCCAACCCGGACGTCCTGGACACTGACGGGGACGGCCTCGGCGAAGCCTGCGACCCGGACGACGACAACGACGAGGTGCTCGACGAGCCGGACAATTGCCCCAAGATCTGGAACCCGGATCAGGACGACCTGGACGGCGACGGGTTGGGAGACGCCTGCGACGACGATGACGACGAGGACGGCGTGCCGGACGACGCTGACAACTGTCCCCTGGTGGCCAATCCTGACCAGATCGACCTGGACGAGGACGGCCAGGGCGATGCCTGCGACGGGGACGAGGACGGAGACGGGGACCCCGATGAGACGGACTGCGCGCCCCTGGATTCCGAGATCCACCATGACGCGGACGAAGAATGCGATGGCGTCGACAACAACTGCAACGACGAGATTGACGAGGGGTTCCCCGACACGGACGACGACGGCCTCGTCGATTGTGAGGACGATGACGACGACGGGGATCTCTGGGAGGACGAGGAAGA
>CAZNWW010000245.1:0-4898 GCA_964576155.1 uncultured Myxococcales bacterium
GAAGTCGATCGCGTCGGGGAACGCGTGCTCACCGACAACCCAGGCCAGGTCGCTCATGTACAGGGACCCCCCGAGCATCACCCACTGGTGGAGGTTGTCCACGATCTCCGGGTACTTCTTGACCCACTTCTTGTACGCGCTGCCGCAGTTGAGGATCACGATGTTGTAGTCCAGGAGCGCGTCGAGATCCCTCAGGAGCAGCACCCCGGGCTCGTTGTCCCAATCCGGCTCGTCCGCGTAGAGGGTGTCCTCGTAGTAGAACCAGGTGTAGTCGAAGCCCAGTCTATCCACGATCTGATCCATCTGGTCCCACTGACCCCAGTAGACCACGATGCTCGCGCCCCCCGCGGCGAAGCATTTCTTCATGTCCGCGCCGCTGATGTCCGTGAGATGATCCGCCTGGATGATCACCTCGAAGTCCAATTCGAAGCTGCCCTTCTCGATATGGATGGGCTGCATTCCCACGGGGACGTTCTCGAAGTACCAGGTCCCGTCCAACTGGGAGATGGTCTGCAGATGCACCGGGTTCCCGGCGCAATCCTCGGTGTCGATGGTGATGATGGCCAAGGACACATAGACCTGCTGATTGGGCGCACAGACCACGCCCTTCACGGATCCGAAGCCGCAGGTCCCAGAGCCGGAATCGGGGCCGGAGTCCCCTCCCACAGAATCGGGGCCGGAGTCCCCTCCCACAGAATCGGGGCGGGACGCCCCTCCCACATCCGAACCCGCGTCCACAAGCGTCGGGCAGACCTTGAAAACCTGGCATTCCGGGTCCAGGCAGTCCACCAGGCCGTCCCCGTCGTTGTCCTCTCCGTCCTGACAGGCAGCGACGGTGCCCTCACCCGTGGTGCCTGAGCCACCACAGCCGAGACAGAGCAACACCAAAGTGACCCAGACGGTCCGCATGCGAGCACCTCCTTCTACCATCACTCCAGTGTAGCGCGGCCCCTCCCTCCGGTCCATTTGCCATTTTCCGGATCTCGTTTCGGCTATGCAGTCAAGCGGAGGGAGGCGCGGGAGGCTCCACAGGCCAGGTGATGGTGAACGTGGTGCCGACGTCGACCTCGGACATCACCTGCATCCTGCCCCCGCGCTTTTTGAGCAATTGGTAGGTGATCGCGAGGCCCATTCCCATCCCCTCGCCCGGCGCCTTGGTGGTGAACATGGGGGAGAAGATCTTGTCGATGTTCTCCTGAGGGATCCCCTCGCCGTCGTCGCGGACCACGATCCGCATGCTCTCTCCCTCGCGCTGCGCCTCGCACCAGATGTTGCCGTCTTCCCGGGTGGCGTCGATCGCGTTCTGGACGAGGTTGGAGATCACCTCGTGGAACTCCTGGGGGACACACCGGATCACGCCGACGTCAGCGGCTTCGTAGTGGACGTTGCGCCGGCTGTTGTCCCGGGGCGCGACGACGCTGATCACCTTCTGTATGCCCTCGTCCACGCTGTAGTCCACTGCGAGGGGCGTGTAGCCCTCACGGGAGTATTCACGGAGCAGGTCCACGGACTTGGAGATCCGATCCGCACCCAGGGTGACCTGGTCGAGCATCTTCCCGATCTTCATGACGAAGCGGGTCCGCTCCTCGGGCTTGTCGTCCTCCAGCTCCGCAACCTCGGGGAGTATCGCCTCGAGCTTGCCCAGGGAGCGCTTCGCAAGCACGGCGCCGTTACGGATGTAGTTCACCGGGTTGTGGATCTCGTGGGCCAGCCGGGCTGCGACCACCTGGAGGGAGTCCATCCGCTGGATCATGAGCTTCTCGGCCTGCTGCTCCTGACTGCTGAGGAGCTTCGCTATGATCACCAGGAGCTCGGACGGACTGAAGGGCTTGCCCAGGTACTGGTCTGCGCCGGCCTCACGCCCGGCGATGCGATCCGCCTCGTCAGCCTTCGCAGTGAGCATAACGACCGGGATGTGCGAAGTATCTTGTCCAAGCTTGATCTCCCGGGTCATCTCTCGGCCGTCCATCTCGGGCATCATGAAATCAGTGACCACGAGATCAGGCTTGAGCTTGCGGCAGAGTTCGAGCCCCTTGACGCCGTTCTCGGCCAGGTACACCACGTATCTGGCGCGGAGCTGCATCTCCAGGAACTGGAGCATCTCCTTGCTGTCCTCGACAACGAGGATACGAGCCTGGGGCTCCACCTCTTCTGACTCGGCCCTGCTCCGCGGAGCCAGGCGCCGCTCCGTCGCGTCGTCCACGGACAAGAGCTTGAATTCGTTGCTCGCCGAGAGCTGGGCCCACCACTCGGGGAGGCCACCGTCTTCGCTCCGGCGGCGGCTGGGGCCGTCGCTCGTCTGCACTCGGCGATCGACGACCTCGTCCCGGAAGTGGTCTCGGCCACGCCGGAACATCACGTGCATCGTCGTGCCCCGACCGACCTCGCTCTCCGCCCAGAGCTCCCCCTCGTGGAGGGTGACCAGCTCCTTGGCCAGGGCCAGCCCGATGCCCGTGCCGCCGTACTTCCGGGTTGAGGATCCGTCGACCTGGGAGAACCTGTCGAAGATGATCCGGAGCTTGTCCTGGGGGATACCGATGCCGGAGTCCTGCACGGAGACATGGAGCTGCTGCCCCATTGCGTCGCAGATCACCGTCACCCTGCCCCCCTCGCCGGTGAACTTCACCGCGTTGGAGAGGAGGTTGATGAGTATCTGCTCCAGACGGCTGCGGTCGCTCCAGATGGCGGTCTCTTCGCCCTGGACCTCGTAGGTCAGGCTGATGTCCTTACGCTCCGCCAGGGGATGGATGTTCGCCACCAGCTCGTTGAGGAATTCGGCGAGGTCGACCTCCTCCAGGCTCAAGCGGAGCTTCGAGTCCTCGAGCTTCGAGAGGTCCAAAAGATCGCTGATCAGCTTCATGAGCCGAAGACCGTTGCGATAGATCCGGTGGAAGATCTCCTGTTGGTCCCCGCTGAAGGTCCCCATCTCTCCCTTCAGGATGGATTCAGTGGGAGCGAGGATCAGGGTCAGGGGCGTCTTGAGCTCGTGGGTGATGTTCGCGAAGAACTGGGTCTTGTACCGATCCAGCTCCGTCAGCCGCTGGTTGGCGAGCTCCATCTTGTAGCCGGATTCGACCTCGCGGCGGTGGAGACCGTACATGAAGTACTGTCCCACCGTAGCGATGATCACCGTGGAGCCCAGGAAGGCGTTGTTGGACAGGTACATCACCCAGTTTTTCGGATGCTGAAAGAGGATCGTCGGAAGGATATAGGACAGGTAGATCCCGCCAAAGACGATGAGGCTGTCCCTGACCCGCCAGGTGGTCATGAGGGTTGCGCCGATCATCACCAGCATCGCCCCGGCATAGTAATTGGACGGGGACTCCCAAGGGAAGATCCAGTCATGCAGATGCACCATCCCGACGATGGACAGACCGCACGAGGCGAAGAGGATCATCGTCATGGAGACGATGTAGCGATGCATCCGTGAAGAGAAAGAGAGCGCGATTGTCGTAAGCGCGATGAGGGTCACCGCGATCCGCAGGACGAGGAGCTCGAAGAACACCGGACGAAGGACGAAGTAGTCCAGGATCGAGAAGGCCGGAACGAGAATCGCTATCAGCGCCCCCCCGAACCGGGCGCCCCTGATGTTCAAATGCCTGACATGTCCCCTGAAGCGTTCACCGACCATGCCATCGTCGATGACCATGTCGGAGGTCAACTCGGTGTTCGTCTGCTCATTCATTCGCTCTGCTTCATAGCGCGGATGAAGTAGTGGATGCCGGTCTCCTCGGTGATCACCTCGACGCCCCGGGCCCCGGGGAGCACGCCTCCGATGGCCAGCATCTCCTCGCGGCTCCTGTAGCGGAGGAACCAGTCGATGGTGTAGGTCGTGACCCAGGCGGAGGGAGGCTTCGGGCCACCTCCGAAGTTCCCGATGATGAGGGTGCCGTTGGGTTTGACCCGACTGAACAGGTCGAAGATCACCGCCTCGGCCTTCTTGGTTGCGAGGTAGTCGAACATCCCCGCGCAGTACACCAGATCCCCTTGAGAGATCTCCGCCAGGCGCTCCCGGTTTCCGATGAGGTCCGCGAACGCGATGAAGAGGAAGCGGGTCGTTATCAGTCCGCCGCTCTTCAGGACCAGGGGAGCGAGGGCCGCGTTCACGTCCCCGAGCGCGGTGTTGTCCTGATCGATCATCACGAACTCAATGGATTTGTCCCCCTGGTAGCCCTGTACGAATTCGATGATCTCCCGCGCGGGACCCGAGCCCAGTGAAATGATCCGCACGGGCTCGTCACCCCGGACCTCCGTCCGATCGACGACCGCCTCGATCTCCCGGCGCAGGAGTCGCTTGCGGGAGCGCACGGACTCCGCCATGACGTGCTCGATGCCGTAGCGATGGATCAGACGTGAGAAGAGGTTCCCCCCCTCCCAATCCCGGTTGTAGATCTGTTGCATGATGACGTAATCCCCCGGGTAGCCGAGGGGCTTGCTCCAGGACCGGTGGAAGAAGGGGCCCTCGATGAGCAGGGGGGTTACCAGGGGTGAGGTGTAGGCCCGATAGATCTTCTGCATCCGCCGATCAAAGTAATGGCCGCGGGTCAACGAATCCAGGCGCTCCTGCAGCTCATTGATCGGACCTTTCAGATGATCCCAGGCGCTCTGCAGGACCTCCTCCTGTACGTCCACGCGGCTCGCCAGAGCTCAATCTCCTGGCGCGCCATGAGATTCCGATAGGTGCTGATAAGGAACGCGAAGTCAGCGACGGTCTGGCGATACGCCGGTGAGATATCCCGCTCTGTAAGGATCTCGGTGGTGGCGCTCATGTCCTCCCGCATCTCAGCACTCGATCGCGACCGGAAGATCCGGGGGATATCTATGGCGTCGTCCAGGAGACTGAGGCCGACGAGGGTTCTAGCGCCATCCCCGTTCCTGGGAGGCTCGACTGCCTTGTG
>CAZNWW010000245.1:4908-6369 GCA_964576155.1 uncultured Myxococcales bacterium
AACGCGCACCCGTCCGTCGTAGAGGAGGTCATCGCCGATCAGGAGTCGCCCGACTTCGATCTGATCCCCTGTCTCCACTTCGACGGCGCCGTGAACACGGCAGCGCACTCCGGAGATCGAGAAGTTCACCAGCTCGCCCTCGAACTCCTCGGTGAGGATACGTGGATCCAGCGACTGGACCTTGGCCAGAATCTCGGAGACCTGGTACCGATACTGCCGGAAGTGGATCTGCTTCCCCTCCCCCCCCTTCAACTCGTCGTAGTTACGGAAGACCTGAGGCGTGAGGAGCGGGTCCGATTGCTCGAGACGTTCAGATTTCAGATTCTGCTGCGACATGTAAGCCTCCTCTTTGGCACGGCGATACTTCCCCGCCTGAAAATAAACCGGGATCGAGGCTGCGAGAATTATTTGGAACGCTGCACCATAGGTGGTCAGCTCCGGATCGGGAGCACGACAGAGACCGTGGTCCCCTTCCCGAGGGTGGAATCAACGGTCAGCTGACCGCCGTGGGCATCGATGATCTGCTTGCAGATGTCCATGCCCAGGCCGAGTCCCTTCTCCTTGGTGGTGAAGAAAGGCCTAAAGATCTTCTTGAGGTTTTCGTCTGCAATACCTTGACCAGTATCATGTATTGTTAGCGAAACCGAGTTTCCATTCGAGCGGGATACGGCCACCTCGATCCGGTCAGCAGGCTCTGTGGCGTCCAGCGCGTTCCTCAGGAGGTTCACCAGGACCTGACGGATCTTCCCGGCGTCCACGGGCATGCGGGGTACGTCTGTCCCAGCGGCCACGCGGATCTCCCTCTCCTTGCAGCGACGGTCCATGCGACAGATGCAGAGGGTCTCCTCGACGAGGACCGAGATGTCCTCCTCAGCGACCTCGAGCTCCCATCCGCCCCGGCGGACGTACGCGTTCAGGCTCGAGACCAGCTCCATGAGGCTCCGCGTCGAGCGGTTCCCCAGGTCCACGTAAGCCTGCAGGTGCTCGGGGATCTCGGCGTTCTTCAGCATCTCGTAGGCGACGCGGATGCCACCCACGTGGTTCTTCAGTTCGTGGGTCAGGCTGCTCGACAATTGACCAATGGTGGCCAACTTGGCCGTGTGAAGGACCTTGTCCTGCGCGTCCTTGACCTCCTGGAGGGCGTCGCCGAGCGCTACGTTCTTGTCTCGAAGAGATTCCACCAGGCGCCGGATCGCCAGGGTCTGGAAACGGTGCTCGAGCCCTTGACGCACCACCGCCTCCAGGTCCACCGGGTCCCAAGGCTTGAGGACATAGCGATACACCTGGCCCGAGTTGATCGCGTCCATGAGTTCACCGGAGTCGGAGTAGGCGGACACGATGACCCGGACAGTGTCGGGCTCACGCTCCCGCACCTTGGAGAGAAGCTGGACTCCGGTCATTCCGGGCATCCGCTGATCGCTGATCACCATGTCGAAATGTTCAGCCTCGATGAGGCCAAAG